>CAKONA010000036.1 GCA_934096785.1 uncultured Bacilli bacterium
ATCATTTTTCTTACTATTGTTGATGATATATCTTTTTTAACTACTCTTTTGGTGTAGATAAAATTTCCATTTTTCATGTTAGTTTTTATATTATTTCTTTTTATTACGATAATATCGTACTTTAAAATATCATTTATGTTTTTCCATTTATCAAAATTTTTTAAATTATCATCTCCGATTATTAAGTATATTTTTGAATTAGGATATTCTTTTTTTATATTTCTTAGTACTTCATATGTATACTTACAATGATTGATTTTTGTATCAATTATTATGTTTTTAGTTTCGTATAGTTTTAGCATTTTTATTCTATCTTCTATGTTAATTAGATTATTTTTATTCCAGTAATTACCAGTAGGTACTATTATTACTTTATCTGTATAATTCTTAAGAATATGCTTTGCGACTTTTATATGTGCTTTGTGAACTGGATTGAAGCTTCCGACGTATACTGCAATTTTGTTTTTTTTTCATTTAGTTTCTCTATTATAAACAGGAATGTTAAACTTATGTAAATTGTTTGTATGCAATTTGTCAACTTTGTGTTTTATGTCTTCGCTGACTTCTTTATTATTGATAACATCTGCGATATCTTTGTATTTAACGCCAAGTTTATCTTCATCTGTTTGTCCACTTAAGCCATCACTTGGTTTTTTATAAAGCACTTTTTCGGGTACTTCTAAATATTCTCCAATTTTAATTACTTCGTCAACTGTATAATCATTTAAAATTCCAATATCATAGGTTGAGTCTCCACCTTTAGTGAAGTAGCCTACATATAGTTCGCATTTGTTAGATGTTCCAGCTACTAAGTATACTCCTCCTTTAATAGCACCATAAAGTGCCGCAATATAGTAGCAAGCACTCATTCTAAGTCTTGGTTTAATGTTAATGTCACTATTTTTTAAATTTTCATTGTTAAATTCTCCTAACTTATTAATTTCATGTTTGAATGTATCATATGTATTAGTTAAATCTATATTTATTAATTCAAAATTATATTTTTCACTTATTAGTTTAGCATCAATAGCATCAGTGTTTTTTGAATGACACGGAAGAGTTATACCAACAACGTTTTCACTACCAAGCGCACGTACTAATAGGGCCGCTACTACTGCTGAATCTTTGCCTCCACTGATACCTAAAACTGCTCCTTTCAAATTGTTTTTTTGATAATATTCTTTTATAAAGTTTGTTATATTTTCAACTTCTTTTACAACATTAAATTTCATTATTTCCTCCTATTTCAATTCTTTTATTGTTTCTTTCTCAACTGATATATTTCTACTATCCATAATCATTTTTCTTTTTAAATCTAATAGTTTCTTAGATAAACCTACATGATGTATGTTTGGATTATAAAGTCTTTGTGTTTCTGGATATATTGTTTTCATTTCTTCACTCGCGTACTTTCTTGTTTCTTCAAGAGTTGGTTCTTTGTAGACTAAGTTTCCATTTATAAATATTGGAACTTGCATTTCACGAGTTATGTAGTTATCAAGTTTATGTCTTTTAAATTCATTATGTTCATCAACTATTGTGTAAGTTTTATCACTTATTTTTTCATCTTTTAGTGCGATTACATCACCAAGAGCGTATCCTGTATCTTTGTTATAGAATCTTATTACTTTCTTAAAACCTGGGTTTGTTATTTTACCGATGTTATCACTTATTTTTATTTTTGGTTCTAATTTTCCTTCTTTTTCTATTCCTGATAGTTTGTAAACGCCTCCAAAAACTGGTGTTGATTTTGATGTTATTAAGTTTTCACCTACTCCGAATGAATCAATTGGCGTGCCTTCGTTTAATAGAGATGTTATTGTAAATTCATCTAGAGAGTTTGATACGCATATTTGTGTATCAGTAAGTCCTGCATCATCAAGCATTTCTCTTGCTTTTTTTGAAAGATATGCTAAGTCTCCACTATCAAGTCTTATGCCTTTTAATTTGTATCCATTTGGTATTAGATAATCTTTGGCTACTTTTATAGCATTAGGCACTCCACTTCTAAGTGTGTCTATTGTATCTACTAGGAATACTGAATCATTTGGAAAACATTTTGCATAGGCTAAAAATGCATCGTATTCATTATCGTATTTCATAATATGTGAGTGTGCCATTGTGCCTAGTAGTGGTACTCCATATTTTTTACCTGTTTCATAACAAGAAGTGCCAATGCATCCACTGATGTAAGCATCTTTTGCTCCAATGATTGCGGCGTCGCTTCCCTGAGCTCTTCTAGCTCCAAATTCCATAACTCCTTTATCCTTTGCTGCATTAGTTATTCTTCTTGCTTTAGTTGCGATAAGGCTTCCATGATTGAATTTGTTTAATAAATCTGTCTCTATTATTTGTGCTTCAAGTGCATTTGCTTTTACTGTTATACAAGGTTCACCTTTGAATATTACTGTTCCATCTGGTACAGCATAAATATCTCCAGTAAATTTGAAGTTTCTTAAATATTCAAGTGTTTCTTCATCAAATTTATTTAATGTTCTTAGATAATCTATGTCTTCTTCTGTAAATCTTAAGTTCTTAATATATTCAATAATTTCATGCAAACCACAGATTACGTTGTAGCCTCCATTATCAAGATTCTTTCTAAAGAATACATCGAAGTAACATACTTCATTATCTTTTTTGTTTTTAATATCGGTATGTTCCATTGTTAGTTCATAAAAATCAATTAACTTTTCCATTATATTTTGTCAACTCCTATTCCTTGGTTTTTCATTAGTTTAAGTGCCATTTTGTTATATTCTTCTCTATTATGAGTATCACTATTAAATGTTTCAACTGCATTTTCTGGTACCCATACTTTTACATTTTCGTTATTTTCATCGAAATAGTTTACTAGTGGTATTGCCAAATTCATTACGCATATATCTGTACAACAACCTGTTATAATTACTTCTCTTAGTTTTTTCATTCTTTCTATATCGCTCATGAAGTTTCTTGCGAATATTGTACATGTTGAATTCTTTTCATAACTTAATGAATCTTTTTCATATATAGCTAGTTCGCTAATAAGGTTTGATTCTGATGTACCTTTTATACAGTGAGGTGGATACTTCTTAAATTCAGTTGAATCAATCTCATGTGTATCTTTTATAAATGATACTCCTTCACTTAAATATTCTTCTACTAAAGATTTGATTCTTGGTGTTATATGATTTATATCCTTATCACTCATTTTTCCTTCTTTGATAAATCCATTTACCATGTCTACTACTATTAATAGTTTTGTTATTTCTTCTTTTCTTTTCATATGACCTCCTTTGTTATTAATGTTTTGTTAATATCAATAATTATTTTAAAAGAGAGCTATTTCTCTTGTTATTAACATTATATTAATAACAAACACTTTTGTCAATAAAAAAATAAAAAGTTTTACCTTTTTATTCATTTTCATAGTTATAAAGACCATGTATTTTTTCAAGTGTTACCCTATCTGGACTTTGTATAGTCCATTCATTATCTTCTTTTGTTAGATTAAATTTTATTTCATAGTCTATTGTATCAGTTGTTTTAAGCATTTCGTTTAGTCTATATTTTGTATAGCTTTCCATATCTATTGTTGTCCCATTATCAGTTACAAATTCATTCATGTGTTCATTATAGTAGTTTTCTGCATTCTTATTTGATTTATAGAAATCGTATACTGTAATTTGTACTGTTACAGTCGCATTATCTCCATTAATTTGTTCATCTTTAATTTTATATTTTAAATTTTGATATTGTCTTTCTAGTACTTTTCTATAAATGTCTTTATTATCATTCGATAAGTTTTCACCTGAAACTGATACTTCTAAGTCTTTTTTAACATTTTCTGTTAAACTGTTATACTGGCTTAAATAAATGTCTACTTTAGTCTTGGGTGTATTTGAAAGTGAACAAGCAGTAAGCATAAATACTACTAGAATAGACTTTAATATTTTTTTCATTACGTTCCTCCTAGTAATATTGTTTACATATTCTATAAAAATATACTATGAATTTATAAGTTCTATTATCTTAAATAGTTCATTATGTTTATCTGAGTATTCACTATTTATATTCTTAACTAATTCATTATATTTGTCTTTTGACTTACTACTATGAAACCATTCATAATAAAGATAATCAATAAGTTCTGTGTTATTTTTTGACTCTTTTATGTAATCTAGTAGTTTATCTATTATTTCATTTTCATTTCTTGTAGTTAGTTTATAATTATTACTTTTGTTAGTACTTCCATAAAGTAATTTTGTCTTTGATTTAGATTCTATTTCAGCTAGAACATCATCTTCTTCGTTTAAATTAAGTTTGCTTATCTTTTTTATTGTTCCATCTTTATCAAAGTGACAACATACGATGTCTATATTATTTGAGAATAGGCATATATAATTATCTATTTTTATTGTATCAAGAAACTCTTTTCTTACCTTAATATTCATTTTAAGTATTCTATCATAGTCGTAGTAGTTTACTATGAAAGCTTTTACTTTTGATAAGTTTGTTATTTTATCTTTTTTGTTCCATTCGTAGAAGTTAATTAGATTTTTTTTTAGATTTACATGTATATTATAAATATAGTTCATTTGATTTATCCTTTCTTAATGATATATGTATTAGTAGTATTCCCAAAAATATTATTAAACATTCAAAGTGTGTGAATATGTATTTTAGATATTCTATAAAGTTATAACCCATATTAAGTAGGTTTAGATATATTATTATGAACATGAGGCCATATGATGTTAGAGTTATACCTAGAAAGTACATTAATAATTTTTTTATCATATTAAAGTATATTTGTTTTATCTTTAAAATATTATTTATTATGAAACTGATTAAATATATAATTTTAGGAATTATTCAAGGATTAACTGAGCCATTACCTATTTCATCTAGTGGACACATCTTTGTTCTTAAACATTTACTTAATGTGAATTTTATTAATGATTTAAACTATGAAATTATTTTGAATGCTGGAAGTATGGCATCAATTCTTATAATATATAGGCGAAAGTTGTTTAGTTTAATAAAGGGATTTTTCATGTATCTAAAAAGTAAAGATGAAGTGTACATGAATGAATTTAAGTATTCATTATATATAATTATCGGTGTTTTTCCAGTGTGTATTCTTGGGCTTTTCCTTAAAGATTTTATTGAAAGAACGCTTAGTATGAGTTTTTCTATAGTTGGTATCTCTTTTATTATAACTGGTGTTTTCTTGTATCTTGTAAGAAATAAAAATAATAATAGAAGTTCAATTAAGCTTAGTGATGCTTTGTATATTGGATTTGTTCAGATGATTGCATTGATTCCTGGGATTAGTAGAAGTGGTAGCACTTTAATAGCTGGGCTTTATAGTGGAATTTCTCGAGAAGAAGCGTTTGACTACTCTTTTATGCTTTATATACCTATTAGTATTTGTACTACTTTGCTTGGTATTATTGAACTTTTTAATAGTGAAATTGATGTTATACCTTACGTGCTTGGATTTTTTATATCTCTTATTGTGTCATTGTTTACTCTTAAATGGTTTAGAAATATAGTAAGACAAGGTAAGCTTATATATTTTAGTTTTTATTGTATAATAATTGGGTTATTTATTTTAATCTTTATGGTATAATAACTTCGGTGAATATTATGTTTAAATATACTTTAGATAACAAGAGATATCATACTCTTAACTATTATAATAAAACTAAGTACGGTTGTAAGGTATTTAAAGTTTCTTTGAATGCAGGGTTTAGTTGTCCGAATAAGAAGAATGGTACTGGGTGTATTTATTGTTATAATGGTAGTGGTGAAAATGATGGAATGGATTTGATAAGTCAGTTTAACATGGTAAGAGACAATACTTTGAAAAAGTGGCCTAATGCTAAATATATTGGCTATTTTCAAGCAGGTACTAATACTTATGCAGATGTTGAAACTCTTAAAAGTAAGTATGAACCTATACTTAAGCTTGATAATGTTGTTGGGCTTAATATAGCTACTAGGTGTGATGCGTTAGATGATGATATTCTTGATTATTTAGATGGCTTAAATAAGAGAACTGATTTGATAGTTGAACTTGGTCTTCAAACCATTCATGAAAGTACTTCTAAACTTATTAATAGAGGACACTCACTTGAAAAGTTTGAATGGGCTGTACTAGAACTTAGAAAAAGAAATATTGATACAGTTGTTCATATAATTAATGGTCTTCCTTTTGAAACTAAAGAGATGATGCTTGAGACTGTAAGGTATTTAAATAAATTAGATATTCAGGGTATAAAGATACATATGCTTTTTATATTGAAGGGTACTCCTATTGAGAACTTGTATAATAGTACTCACTTTCATGTTCTTAGTAAAGAAGAATATATTGATATTGTGATTGATCAGTTAGAGGAGTTAAGACCAGAGATTGTTATTCATAGAATTACAGGGGACCCTATACGGGAATTACTTATTGAACCTAGTTGGCTTTTAAAGAAATTTAGTGTTCTTGATGATATTGATAAAGAGATGGTGAAGAGAGATTCATACCAAGGAAAAAAGATTCAGTGATGAATCTTTTTAGTTGTCTTCTTCTATTAGAATTCTTGAAGAATCTTCTAGTTTTACATTGTTAATAGAATCAAATCTCTTTGTTATCTTTTCTGTTGTTTTGTGTATGTTCTCAACGTCGTTGTTGACTGTTTGAATTGTTCTTGATAGTTTATCCCAACGTTCTTTGTAACGACCAAATTCTATTCCTAGTCTATTTAATTCTTCATGGATTATTGATGTGTATTTATCTCTTTCTAATCCTTTTAGTACTGCTTCTATAATTGTTAGAAGGCTCATTAATGTTGTTGGACTTGTTATCCATACTTTCTTACTTGCGGCATATTTAATAAGTGATGTGTGGTATGCATTTATTTCTGCGAATATTGCTTCTGCTGGTAAAAACATTATTGCTTGATCTGATGTTTCTCCTGGTATTATGTATTTACTTGCGATTGCATCTATATGTTTTTTAACATCTGCATCAAATGCTTTGTATCTGATTGCTCTTTCTTGGTCACTAATACCTTTTTCAACAAGTCTTCTATAGTTTTCAAGTGGAAATTTTGAGTCTATGCATATTGTCCCTAAAGGTTCAGGGCCGAATACTATCGCATCAGCTATAGTTGTATTTGATAATGTGTATTGTGTTCTATAGATTCTGTCGTTTTTTTCTCCGAATATTGATGATAAGATGTGGTAAAGATTAACTTCTCCGAAGATTCCTCTACTCTTTTTATCAGTAAGAATGCTTTCTAAAGATACTATTTCACTACCAAGTCCATCTATTTTCTTTTGAGCTTCATCTATTCTAGTAAGTCTTGACATTACTTCATTGAATGTTCTATTTGTTTTATCGAAACCGTCTTCTAGTTTTTCATTTACTTTTTGATTTATTAGATTTAGTTTTCTTTCGATTCTGTCGTTTAATTCATTAAAGTCTTTATTAATGTCACTTGAAAAGTTATGTTTGAATTCACTTATTTCTTTTATTAGACTTATTTCTGTTTTAGATAGTCTATCATTCATTTCTGTGTTATCTGTTTTTCTTGTTATTAATATTATTAATAGAATTATAATTATTATTAAGAGTCCTACGACTAAGTATTGCATATTATCACCTTTATCATTGTATCATATTTTTTTATTTTTTGTTATTGTTTTCTAAATAAAATACTTTGTATCCAAGAGATGATAATACCATTGTAGCTCTTTTGCTTAGTTTTCCGCTTTTACAGTATAGGTAGTAGTTTTCATTTTTATTAAGATAGCTTCTATAGTTGTTTATTAATGAGTCATAAGGAATATTAATGCTTCCTTCGATGTGGCTTACACCATATGTGTATTTGTCACTTACATCTATTATTTTCATTTAATCACCTATTTAAGTCTATAAAAAAAGATGAAATATTATTCATCTTCACTTCCAAAGAAATCATCAAAGAAGTCTTCATCATTTGGTTTGTTGTTAACAACTACGCTATCAACATCTATATTTACTTTTGGTTTTTCGATTGTTTCTATTGGACCAACTGAAGCAGGTTCTTTTGGTTTATTTTCAGTAGTTGTATGATTATATGGGCTAGTAAACCTTGGTATTTCATTTACTTCAGGTGATTTAGGTTCTTCGATTATATCTGGTTTGATAATGTTATCAATTGGTTTCTTTGGTTCTGGTACTTCTTCTACTTCGTCTGGCATTGGTACGATGAACTTGTTAAAATCTAAGTCATCTTTTACTTCTTCTTTTTTAGTTTCTTCCTTTGGTTCTTGTAATTTATGTCCAAAGATATCGCTTATTTCTTTTTCTATATCTTCTTCGCTTTTAGGAGAAACTGGTACTGTGTTTACTTCAGGTTTTGATTCTGATGATTCTGTTTTACCTTGTTTTTCTCTTTCTGCTTGTGCTTTTTCTTCGGCTTCTTGTTTTTCTAGTTCTGCGATTTTTTCATCTAATCTTTTAATGTATTCATCCATTGATGTTGGCATTGGTGAAGAAGCTGATCTTCCCATCATCATACCTGCTGGCATATATGGAGGCATTCCACCCATCATGCTTCCTCCAGTTGGATTTGAAGCCATTTGTTCTCCTTTTAGTTTAGTAACATATCCTTTAAGGTCGAATACTTTAACACCTCTTTTAGGTCTTTCTGTGTATTGCATTGGTTCATATTTCTTTCCCCAATCTATTTTATAGTCGTATGTTAGTTTTGTTTTAAAAGGCATACTTCTAAATCTATTGATAATAACTTCTCCTTCTTTTAGAGCTTGAAGGTCACTTACTGTAAATAGTGGTCTAATTGGTGGAGCTGGTTTATCTTTTTCTGCTTTTTCTGGTTTTTTGTCACCTAAAAGTTTACTTATTTCTTCTAAAGCAGCTAGTTCTGTACTCATGATATATACGAAGTTACCACAGTTACCTTTAATTGTTTCTGCTACATCTTTTCCATAAACTTTATTTAATTGTGAGAAGTTTTGAATAACGAAACTAAATCTAATATTTCTTGAACGAGATGCTGTAATCATTGT
>CAKONA010000037.1 GCA_934096785.1 uncultured Bacilli bacterium
TGACTTTAATGTACTTTTTATGATTATTGGTACGATGGGGACCGTTTCATTATTTATAGAGTCAAAGATGCCTGCTTTACTTTCAGATATAATAATAAGTAAGGTTCCTAATACTAAGTGGATGGTTGTTGCTCTTTCAGTGTTTGCTGGTATAGTTTCTGCGTTTGTTGATAATGTTGCGACTGTACTTATGATAGTACCTATTACACTGATAGTTGCTAAAAAGCTTAAGGTTTCTCCTGTACCTATTGTTATAAGTGTAGCAATATTTTCTAATATAGAGGGTGCTGCTACATTAGTTGGAGATACTACTTCTATATTACTTGCTGGACATGCTGATATGAATTTTAATGATTTCTTTTTCCTTGATGGGAAGGTTGGATTATTCTTTATAACACAGGCTGGTATGATTGCTTCTGCTGTTATGTTAATGTTCTTGATGAGAAAGCATAATAAGAAGATTGATACTGATAATAGGACTAAAGTTACTAATTACTATTCTAGTGTATTATTAGTTGGAACTATTATTGCTTTGATACTTGCGTCATTTATACCTAATAAGCCAGAACTAACTAATGCATTTATATGTATGATATTCTTTGTAGTAGGACTTGTTATTAAATGGTTTAAGGAAAGAAACTTTGACGGAATTAAGGATACACTTAAAGAGATTGATATGAGTACTATATTGTTGCTTGCTAGTTTATTTGTAATAATTGGTGGTATTAAGGAAACTGGTGTTATAAATAAGATAAGTGACTTTATAGTAAGTATTGGTGGAAGTAATGAGATTCTTATATTTACGCTTATATTTGTTATATCTGTACTTGTGTCTGCGTTTATTGATAATATTCCTTATGTGGCTACTATGTTACCTGTTATATCTTCATTAACTTTGGCTACTGGAATTAATCCATATTTATTATATTATTCATTAATAATAGGAGCTACTCTTGGAGGTAACTTTACACCTATTGGGGCTTCTGCGAATATTGCTGCTTTAGGCATTTTGAAGAAGAATGGATATGAGGTTAAACTTAAAGAATATTTAAAATATAGTATACCTCTTACTCTAGCGGCTTCTATAACTGGTTATGTACTTACTTTATTAGTATTTGGATAAACTATAATTAACTTTATAGTTTTTTCTTGACTTAGAGAGTGCTTTTATAGTATTATAGACGCATTTATAGGGGAAGGTATGGAAAAGATAGTTGCTGATGAAGTTATATTAAGAATGTACCCTACTTTGAATGAGTGTGTACATCATGAAAGTGAAATATATAAAATGGGTGATGATGTTTTATATAAAGTTCTTTTGTATGATAATAGACTTATGAGAGAAAGAACTGTTAGGGAACTTGGAAATTATTCTAATTCCTTTTGTTGTCTTCCTAGTGGTATACTTTATAATGAAAATGATGAGTTTATTGGACTTAGTATGAAGTACTTAAAGAAGTATAGAAATAGTGATAAAATTATATTTGGTGATTTATCTTATAAGGAGAAGTTACTAGTTGCTAGAAATGTAGCTAGTGCGATTGAAAAAATGATTAATGATGGTATTTTATATTGGGATGTTCACTTTGATAATATTTTGTATGACATGGATGGGAATATTAAAGTAATTGATATGGATAGTGTTAGATTTAAGAGTGATTATAAGCCTGGTGGTTTTGAAAGCAGAACTTATGATAGTTATAGACTTGCTACTGAGGTTATTCTTTCTTATATATCTAAAATGAATATAATGGAACTTACTAGAAGTATTGGTGAAGATGAGTTACTTGAAGTACTTAACACTGTATTTGATGGAGAGATGATTACATTACTTAATAGTGTGTTTGGTTACTCTAGTGAGATTGTTCCTCCTAGTCAAATACTTGATAGTGTTCATGAAAGTGATTTAATAAAATTAAGGAAAAACATGATGAAAAAGTTTATAAAGTAGTTTACAAACAAATATTTGTATGTTATTATTTAAGTAGGAAGTGATTTTATGGAGAAACTTACTAGAAAACAAGACGAAATTTTAACTAATATTAAAAAATTTATTGCTGAATATGGATACTCACCTACTATACGTGAGTTATGTGAAATATGTGATCTTAGTAGTACTGCGACTATGTTTGTACATTTAAAGAATCTTGTTAATAAAGGTTATATTAGTCAAACTGAAAGTAAATTTAGAACTATTGAGTTAAATGTGCCTAATGAGTATGAAGAAAAAAATGAGTCTGTTATATCTGTTCCATTACTTGGTAAGGTAGCGGCTGGTAACCCTATTGAGGCTATTGAAAGACCTAATGAGTTCTTCTCATTACCTAGGGAGTTAGTTCCACAAAATCATGAAGTATTTACTTTAGAAGTTAATGGTGAATCTATGATAAATGTTGGTATATATGATGGTGATATTGTTATTGTTAAAAGACAAGAAGATGCTAATAATGGTGAGATAGTTGTAGCTATGACTGATGAGAATGAAGTTACTCTTAAGAGGTTTTATAAGGAAAGGGATCATATAAGATTACAACCTGAGAATGATTATTTGGAACCTATTATATTAGGTAATGTAACTATTCTTGGTAAAGCAATTGGTCTTTATAGAAAGATTTAGACGAAGTGAAAAGGTTGATAATTAAATCAACCTTTTTTTATATGTTTTTTCATATATATCTTTTTCATTATATTGGTGGTATCTTATAGCACAATCTATTTCATTTGTGATTCCCATTAGTTGTTTTGCTTGTTCATCGGTTAGTTTCATTCTTTGTGCGATTCTTAGTTGTCTTAACTGATTACCTGACTCTATTATTGATGCGACTATTTCTTCTTTTGGAATTACTCTTAATATTTTGTATTCTTCTGCGACATACATGTCGTAGTATCCATAGTATTCATCATCGTATTCTTTTATTTTACCTGATGCTTCTATTAGTGCTATTTCTAGTTCTTTATTGAAGTCGTCGAAGTTTCTAAGTGTGTCTTCTGGTCTTTTGCAGAAGTGAAATCCATTTTTACTCCATTTGACTTCTCCATCTACTTTGTATATTTTACCTATTTCATGTTTTATTCCGAAGCTGTCTATTAGGCCTTTTAAAAATACTTTGTATCCGTACATTATTTTGTAAATACCATATATAGCATAGCAAGTGTCATAAGTATGAATACAATAATACCATTTACTCTATCTGAGGTTCTTCCTTTATCCCCTATTCCGATTGCCATTGATATTAAGACTCCTCCGATTAATCCACCAATGTGTCCTGAAATGTCTATTCCAGGTATCATAAATCCTATTCCTAGGTTAAGTATGATTGCTGGTAATACTTGGCTTCTAAGTAGTCCTTGTAGTGTAGCTCTATAGTAGTATGTGAAGTATGCGATGCTTCCAAGTAAACCGAAGATTGCACCTGAAGCACCCATGCTTATTGTATTTGAACTCATGAATGCACAGCTAAACACGCTTCCAAGAAGTCCACTTAGTAAGTATATAATTAGGAATTTTGTTTTACCATAATATCTTTCTACTTGTGGACCTAGTATATATAATGCGTACATGTTAGATGCGATATGTAAAAGGTCAGCATGTAGGAACATTGATGAAAATAGTCTATATATTTGTCCTAGTTGTACTGCTTCGTAGTCGTTTGCTAGTGCATAGAATAATTCTCCATCAGCATCATACATTAATAAGAATAAATATACCATAATATTTAGAACTATAAGCATATAAGTTATTACTGGTTTTTTAGGACTAAATATTTTAGATAGTCTCTTCTCTTTCTTTATTGTATTTTGATTCATGTCTTCTGTTAATTTAAAGAATTCTACTGGGTCAACTTCATCAGTTAGTTCTGCGTCTTTGACTTTTGGAAAGAATTCTTTTACGAATTTATTCTTTTTGAAGTCGTTCATTTTTTCTATTTTGATTGTTTCAATGTTTTTTTCTTCTAGTACTTTTACGTTTTCTCCAGTATCTAAAAGTAGGTTTAGCATGTTCATTCTAAATGATAGTGTGCTTTTCTTTATACTTTTCATTATACTTTTAGCTTTGTATGTATCTGTTTTTAATTGTTCTTCGTTATGAATATAGTTAGTGTTTATTCTTATAAGTTTTAAATCACTTTGCATGTTTTCTAACCATATTTCGTTTTCTAAACCATTTATTATTATTGGTTTATAGTCTTCTTCTGTTATGAAGTAATGTACTAGTTTTAGTATTACATCATCTTTTTTATCTATTTTTATATTCATAATACTTCCTTTCAATAATATTATTTTACTATTAATCATAGTATTAGTAAAGAGGTGATGAGATGAAAACATATCTTAGACAGATAGTAATGTTTACACTAATATTGTTTTTTTGGTTATTAAGTGGGTTCTTATTTAAGTATGATTCTGATTTTTATAGTTTACTTAAACTACCTAGTTTTGCACTTAGTGGTAAGTGGATTAGTATTATATGGTTTATTATTTATATACTTAATTCTGTAAGTATTGTTATTATTAGTAAAAGCGTTAATATTCTTAAGAGTAAGGATTACTTGTATATATTGCTTACTAATTATTTTGCTAATCAGTTATTTATGTATTTCTTCTTTTATTTGATGAGTCCATTCTTAGGTTTTGCGATTACTACTATTGTAATGATGACAAGTGTATTCTTATTTATTGAGAGTAAAAAGATATCAAAAGTTTCTTCTTACTTTTTGATACCTTATATTATTTACAGTATTTATGCTTTTGTATTGATGGCTACTGTTTATTTTATGAATTTTTAAACATATCTAGTATTTCCATAAATTCTTTTTCAGGAGGACAGGAGAATTCCATGAATTTTTTTGTTATTGGATGGTTAAATCCTAGGTATTCTGCGTGTAGCATTTGTCCGTAGTTGTTTATTATTTTCTTTTTACCATATACTGGGTCATTTACGACTGGATGGCCAATGTATTCCATGTGTACTCTTATTTGATGTGTTCTTCCTGTTTCTAGTACTAGTTCTATTAGTGTAGCATTTTTGTATCTTTCTAGTACTGTGAAGTTTGTAGCGGCATTCTTAGCGTTTTCATCTGTTACGGCCATTTTCTTTCTATCTAGTTTGCTTCTTCCGATTGGGGCTACTATTCTACCTTTACTGTTATCTATAACTCCATGTACTAGTGCTATGTATTTTCTTTTGATTGTTTTATCTTTGAAGTCTTTTGATAGTATTCTATGTGCTTTGTTTGTTTTTGCGATAAGTAGGATTCCTGATGTATCTTTATCTATTCTGTGTACTATTCCGCATCTGTTTTCTCCGGCTTCTGTTGATAGTTCGTCTGTGTAACCCATTAATGCATTTACTAATGTACCTGTTTGGTTTCCATTACCTGGATGAACTACCATACCGCTTTTTTTATTCACTACCATTATGTCATTATCTTCATAAAGTATATCTAATGGAATATTTTCTCCTTTAACAGTTGTATCTACACTTAAGTCATCTATTTTTACTATGTCTCCTGTTTTAAGGGTATATCCTCCTTTTACTATATTGTCGTTTACTGTTATTTTACCGCTTTTTATATTCTTAAGTAGAAAACTTCTGCTTTCTTCAGTGTTTTCTGTTAAGAATATATCTAGTCTTTTTAAATTATCTTTTTCTTCGATTACTAACTTTTTCACTTCTACCATCCTTTACTATAATATACATAAGTAATATAACGCCTATTGTTATAAATGTATCTGCTAAATTGAATACTGCCATTTCTCTTTTAAATAATGTAAATGAGATATAGTCTATTACGTATCCTCTAAATATTCTATCTATTAGGTTTCCTATGGCTCCTGATATAATTAATGAAAGTGATAATACTGAAACTTTTGAATCTATGTTTCTTCTTATTTCATTAATAAGGTAATAAAGTAGTATTACTGTTAAGATTACTAAAAAGTTTGTATTATTTCCTAGGAAACCAAATGCTGCTCCAGTGTTTTTTACGTATATGAACTTTAAAAAATTATTAATTATAATGACAGGGTTATTTACTACAGTTTTAAGTACTAGTAGTTTTATTCCTTGGTCAATAAGTATTAATAATGTAATTAATAAACTAATTATAAAATATTTCTTTTTCATATTTAGTATTGTAGCATATTTTCTAAGATATATCTATAAGTATTACGTCTTCTCCTAATTTTTTTATTTGAGTGAATTTTATTGATAGCTCTTCACTAGTACTAAGTAGGTTTCTCATAAATGATGCTCTTTCTATTACGAATTTAATCATATAACCATTAGTTGGGTCAAATTCTACGTCTATTATTCTTCCTACTTTTTTACCATCTTTTATATTTATAATATCTTTTCTTTGTAATTCTGATAGTTTCATATTAAAGTATATTATAGTATTAGTTTTTTTATACTTGATAAAGCACTATTCTCTATTCTTGATACTTGTGCTTGACTTACCCCTAAGAATGAAGCTATTTCTGATTGGTTTAGTCCTTCTATGTATCTTTTTTCTATTATTATTCTTTCTCTTTCTTTTATTTTATCTAATGCTTCTCTTAATGATAATAGTTCATTTAAATCTTTTGTGGTTTTATCTTCTAGTTGGTCTAGAAGATATATTGTGTCTCCTCCATCATTATATATAGGTTCAAAAATACTAACGGGTTCTGTAAGAGAAGACAAGGCATTATGTAGTTCAAATGGTGTAATATTAAAGTATGAACATATTTCTTCGTTTGTTGGGTATGTTCCTTTTGATTTTAGATATGTTTCTTTATAGTTTATTATTTGATATGATAGTTCTTTTATTGTTCTTGATATTCTTATTTGATTGTTGTCTCTTATGTATCTTTTTATTTCTCCTTCTATCATAAGTACTGCGTATGTACTAAATTTAACACCAAATGATAAGTCGAAGTTATCTACTCCTTTTATTAGACCTATTGTACCTATTTGAAATAAATCATCTAGGTTGTCGCATCTGTTTTGATATTTCTTTAATATGCTTAGTACTAGTTTTAGGTTTCCTTCAACTAGTTTTGTTTTAGCACTTTTATTACCATTTTGAAGTTCTAAAAATAGTGTGTTCATTTCTTCACTACTTAGTGTTTTTAATGTACTTGTATTGATTCCTGTTATTTCTACTTTATTCTTTGCCATAAAAAAATCCTTTCAATTATATATTGAAGGGATTTTAATATTTTTATTCATTAATCTAATTTAATGTTTTTTGCTAAAACTTCTAGAACAGCTTGGTCTTTAACTTCTTTTACTTTTGATTTTCCATCTTTTATGATGTTTTCAAAGAATAAGAAGTTGTTTGTAAAGTCTTCACCATCTGGAGTCATTTCAGCAGCTAAGAAATATGTTACGCCTTTGTATGAAGCTTGTCTTATTACAAAGTATTGTTTACCACTTTCTAATTCTAATACTTGATTTGTTAAATTTTCCATTCTTTTTTCCTCCTTATTAGTGATTTATTAACGACTTAATGTTTGTTCTTCGTCATTTACAGCATCTAATTTACTTGTTATATCTTCCCACCAGTTATCTAGTTCTGTTTTTGTTTGTTCTTCGTAAGCTTCTTGTGCTTGTGTAGCTTCTACATAGTCTTCTGGTTTTGCTTCTTCTGCGTTTGCATTAGAAACGTTTTCATCAAGTAAATCTTCTGGATTTTGATTAATAGCATCATCTAAACGATCTATTTCATCTTGAGTCATATTATCACCAGTTGTTACATCACCTATTGGTTCTGATGGTTGTTCAGGTATTTCTGGATTTAACTCATCTTTTCCTACTATTGATTCTCCTTTATCATTTTGGTCTAAATCTTGTTTAGGTAATTGTGTTAAAGAACCATCTGGATTAATTACATAAGTGTTTCCATTTGAATCAACGTATACTCCATTATCTTCATTGTATGCTGCATCTCCTTCACCTAAATGCATGTTATCATCTTCATCTTTTCCTGGGTCTGGTGTAGGTTCAGGATCAGGCGTTGGTGTTGGATCAGGTTCAGGGTCTGGAGTTGGTGTTGGATCAGGTTCTGGTTCCGGAGTTGGCTCTGGGTCAGGATCTGGAATTGGATCTGGAATTGGATCTGGAGTTGGCTCTGGATCAGGTTCGATTATTGGTTCATCAATAGGCTCTTCAATAGGCTCCTCGATTGGCTCTTCTATAATTTCAGTAGGTACTTCATCTACTGGAGTTGTAACAGGTGTTACAGTTTGTGTTGTTGGTTTTTTAGTTCCTGGTTTTACAGGGGTTTTATTGGAACTAGGGGAATCGGTTTTTACCTTGTCATCCCCATCACTGGGAGTATCACCTTTATTTAAGTCATCATCCTTTTCTTCTTCTGCATCAGCTTCTTGAACTTGAGCTATTCTATTTATTGCATCTATTGTTTCAATGTGTTGTTTTTGATTTTGTGATAGTAATGCTCCTGTATGGTAAGCAGTACCTACGATTGAAATGAATGCTGCTGCTTTAACAAGCATCTTTCCTACTTTTTTCCATAGTCCTGGTTTAGCAGGTTTAGCAGTATATTCTTCTTCCTCTTCTTCTACAGGTTCAGCTGGTTCTTCTTCAGTTGGTTCTAATCCAGTTGTGTCAACCATATTTGGTGGAAGTATTGGTCCACCTAAATCGTCTTCAGCTGGAGTAACTACTGGAGCTGGTCCATTTCCTTCATCAAGTGTTGGGAATGGCATTGGAGCAATTCCATCATTAAGTGAATCTGGAGGTAAGATTGGAGCAGTTAATCCATTTACATCATCTTCTTTAGGTGCAGGAGCTGGTGTTGGTTCTTCAGGAAGTGGTGCAGGCTCTGCAGTATATCCTAGTGAATCATCATCTAATGTTGGAAAATCCTTTGGATCTAATTCTGGAATATCAATCTTTGCTGCCTCAGTTGGTGCAGGTGTTTTTTCTGCAACTGATGGTTCTTCTTCAGGAAGTGGAGCTG
>CAKONA010000038.1 GCA_934096785.1 uncultured Bacilli bacterium
ATTTATGAGCAAGTTCAATATATGTTTTAAATATTGAATAAATGTTCAAAAATGGTATAAATAAGAACACAAAATATTTAATAGGTAATCCGGCTATGTCAATCAAAACATAGAAATTATAAATAGGTATGATTGCATACCATCCAGGACGACCTGCCTTTGCAAATAATTTCCATACTGCGATAATTGATATTATTCCTATAATCATAGGTACTAAAAGAGCTCCTGTAAATATGCTGGTTGTTGGAGTTTGATAACCATAATTAAAGTCATAATTAGCTAAATAAATTAAATCTGTTATTGACATCTTTTACTCCTTTCTATTATAAAATAATTTTATCACATAATTTTCATAAATTGAATAATATTGTAATATTTTGTCATAGTACTATGATAATAGTCTTAAATTTAGTATAATAATTGTGGAGGATAAGATGGTTGTTAGAAAATTTAATTATTACAGATTTTTTATTTTCATAGTTATAGTTGTAGGAATAATCCTAGGTATAGTTAAATTGGTTAGCAATTATAATTATAAACAAACTTATGAATATAAACTTGGTTTAGTTGGATATAAAGATGATGAAATTAAAACTATAGAAAGTAAACTTAGTGATGAAGAAAAGGATAAACTATTGAAATTAAAATATGATAAAAATATAGTTAAGTTTATGGATGAAAAATATTTTATCTACAAGAACTTAGATAAATATTTAGAATATAAGAAAGAAAATAAATTAGAAAGCTATACTAATATTGTGACTATTATTAATACTGAAGCTAATATTGATTGGTTTGATAATATGAAAGATACTGATACTTCTAAGGGAGAATTAATGCTTGTTAATAGGTTATATGGGCTTAGTAAGGATTATGCTCCAGATGATATAATTGATGTTTCTAGTCAATATGCATATAGTGGTGTTAAGATAAGTGAAAGTATTATGGACAATATTATTGCTTTGATTGAAGCAGGCAGTGAAGAGGGGTACACGTTTGTTATGTCTGATGGGTATAGGTCTTATGATGAACAAGATAAGATATTTGAAAGATATAAGACTGCTTATGGATATAGTGAAGCTGATAGAATAGCTGCTAGAGCTGGACACTCTGAATATCAGACTGGGCTATCATTTAGTTTAGTTCCTTTATATAAATCATATGATAAGCCAAAGGAGAGCGATGAATATAAATGGTTAAATGATAATGCTTATAGATTTGGTTTTATATTTAGATATCCTGATGATAAAACTAGTATTACTGGTTTTAGTGCATCTACTTGGAGACTTAGGTATGTTGGTAGTGAGGCGGCTAATATAATAAAGTCAGAAGGCATTTGTTTTGAAGAATATTATGCTTATTTTGTAGATAGGTAAAATATGTGATAAAATAGGTATTGATGAATAAATTTACTTGAGAGGACAAAGATTATGAATAAGAAAATAGTGGTTTTGGGTGGTGGAACAGGACAATCTGTTTTACTTAAAGGACTTAAACAGTTTCCATTTGATATAACTGCGGTTGTAAGTGTGTGTGATGATGGAAAAAGTACTGGAAAAATAAGAGAGGAATTTAATATACCTGCGGTTGGGGATATAAGACGTGTTTTGGTTGCTCTTTCTGAGACAGAGGATATTGTTGAAAAGATAGTTAACTATAGATTTAGTTCAAATGGAGACTTTAACGGCCATACTGTTGGTAATTTGATGCTTGCTGCTTTAACTGATATTGGTGGAAATCTATCAGGTGGTATAAAATTGATAAGTGATATTTTAAATTTAAAAGGAGAAGTGCTTCCGCTTACTGATGACTGTGTAACTTTAGTAGGTAAAATGGATGATGGGAAAATAGTTGAAGGTGAACACTTTATAACTGAGTATCCTCATAAGATAAAGAAAGTATATTATAAGAAGGAACCTAAAGCTAATAAAGAAGTAATTGATAAGATATTAAATGCTGATGCGATTATTCTTAGTATGGGTAGTTTATATACTAGTATAATACCTAATTTACTTTGTAAGGATATTATAAAGGCAATTGATAAGTCTAAGGCAAGAATAATATATGTATGTAATGTAATGACACAACCTGGAGAAACTGATAATTTTAAAGCAAGTGATCACATTAAATTCTTAAATAAGTATTTAGGAAAGAGAAAAGTTGATGCTATTATTACTAATAGTGAGAAAATTGAAGATGATGTTGTTAAAATATATGAGACACAAGAAGAAAAAGATTTAGTAGTTGTTGATAGTGAAAATATTCATATTGAACATGTTAATAAGCCTTTAATAAAGATTGAAAATAATATAATTAGGCACGATAATGTTAAATTAGCACTAGAAATTATGAATATTTTAATAAAATAGTGATTTTTTTTAAAAAGGTACTTGACTTACTTATAGATTTTATGATAGTATTAATATGCTTGATTGTTATCAAGTGCCTACCTAATGGGGAATTGGCTCAGTTGGCTAGAGCATCTGCCTTGCACGCAGGGGGTCACCGGTTCGAATCCGGTATTCTCCACCAATGGTAAATTCAGTCCTTATATTAAGGACTTTTTTAATGCATTTTGTTAATTCAAAGACACTACTAAACACATCTATAAGAAAAGTTATTCCATTGTATTGGAATAACTTTTTGATTCATATTAAGAAATATATATATTGTATATACATTGTATTGACACATAAAATGAAACGTGATATATTATTATTAGATTGGAGATGATAGAATGGAAAATGTGTCAAATACAACTAATATGAGTTTTAGGGTTGATAAAAAATTAAAAAAAGAAGCAGATGAATTATTTAAAAATTTAGGAATGAACACAAGTGTTGCTATAAACATGTTTTTATCTCAAAGTGTTCGTGAACAAGGTGTTCCATTTATTTCTTCTATGGAAAATCCTAATATAAAACTTATTAGTGCAATGAAGGAAGCAGATGATATCGAAAAAGGAAAAATTAAAGTAAAAAAATATAAGTCTTTTGATGATGCTCTAAAGGATATCGATGAATAAATATGAAATAGTTTTAACTTCTGCTTTTAAACAAGAACTTAAAAAAATGAAAAAGAGAAATAAAAACTTATCTAAACTTAGAGAAGTTGTTGATAAATTAGCAAATGATATTGAATTAGATATTAAGAATAGAGACCATTAATTAATAACTAATTTAAAGTTTTGCGAATGCAGGGAATGTCATATCGAACCTGATTGGCTTTTAGTTTATAGGACAAATAAAATTGATTTAATTTTATTATTAATTGAAACAGGTTCTCATAGTGATTTATTTAAATAATTTTATTATCAAATATACGAATGGATTTACTATTCGTTTTTTCTTTACTTTAAAGTGATTATGTTATATCATTGAATAAGAAAGTGAGTGTAAGATATGGGACAAGTTAAAACTAAAAAAGAGATAGTTAAAATGTTACTTAAAAATAAGGAATTAGAGAATGAAGATGAATCACAATTAATGGAGATTTTATTTAATGAACCTATTGCGATTGACGTAGATAAACAAGCAAGTGAAAATGAAACATGGAAAGATAAACTAGCTGACAAAATAACAGAGAAGGCTGGTAGTTGGGGATTCATAATAGGATTTATTGTCTTTCTAATTTTATGGATGGGTATAAACTTAATAATATTTAGTGAAGAAGATGCATTTGATCCATATCCATTTATATTATTAAATTTATTCTTATCATGTGTTGCGGCATTGCAGGCACCAATAATAATGATGAGTCAAAATAGAGAAGCTAAAAAAGATACATTAAGAAGTAAAAATGACTATAAAACTGATTTGAAAAGTGAATTAATTCTTGAAGAATTACATGATCAAATGACTAAAATAATTTTAAATCAAAACAAGATAATTAGAATGCTTAATGATGATGAAGATAAGTAGGTGAATTATGAAAAAGAATAAAAAGAATATATTTATTTACTTCTTAGAAATGCTTGTTGTGTTTATGCTTATTGATACTTTTATAACTGTACTTCCAAGTGTTATTTCAAATAACATTACGTATAATAAGTATGGTACTGAGTTGTTACTTGAAATTATATATGCTGCTTTGGTACTTATTGTTATGCTTTTATTTAAAAATTCATATGTTTTTACTGATAAAAAGAAGAAATTTCTAAAGTCAGTTTCTTATGGATTTCCAATGCTTATAATAGCGGGTATATCTTTAATAGGAAGTTTGTCATCATTAGATGGATTTAATCTTGGTAACTTCATAAACTTGTTACTTCTTACTATATTTATTGGTATTGCTGAAGAGTTTTTGTGTAGAGGTTGGCTTCAAAATGAGTTTATAGAAAGATATGGAGATAGTAAAAAACATATAATACTTTCAATTTTATTCTCATCTTTGATATTTGGTTTAATTCATTTTTCGAATATGTTAGCTGGCCAAGACTTACTTACAACAATTGTTCAAGTAATACAAGCAACTTCAGCAGGACTATTACTTGGAAGTATATACTATAAAACTAAAAATATTTGGGCTGTTATATTTTTACATGGTATGTATGATTTTTGCTTAATGCTTGGGGATTTAAACTTAATAAAAGATTGTACTTTTAATACTCCAACTAATGGAATAATTCTTTATAATATGTTTTCTACAATTATCTTATCTTCTATAAATGTTGTAGGAGCTATACTTGTTCTTAAGAGAACTAATTTAAAAGACGGTGCTAGGGTAATAGATAAAAATGATAAAAAGTTAGTAAGCATTTTAATAACTTTATTTGTAATATTACTTTTACCGTTTCAAGTATTTATAGAAGGGTATGAAGATTATCAAGTTTGCTATGAATTTAATAGTAAGAGTGTCAAATATACTGATATAGAAACTCATTATCCATATCATGATAAATATACTATAGATTATTCTAGAGAAGTGTATGTTGGAGAAAGTGATAAAATTGAAGCTAATTATGCATTTGAATTCTTTATTAATAATGATGGCTTATTAGAAATTAGAAATAAAAATAATAATGACTTTGTAGTTCTTGATTATAAAAATATTACATCATTTGAAGTAATTGAAAATGTTAATACATATAATGTCATTATTAATGTAACTGATACTGTGACTAAAATATATTATAGTAATTTCTTAAATAAGAGTAGTCTTTCTAATAATCAAAACTTCTTAGATGAGTTTAAAAAATCATTTAAAACATATGATGTTCCATTAATTAAAGAAATAGGCTATATGACTTTAAAAGATGAAGATTATAAGTATCCATTATTCATTTCTGAAACTATGGACAAGTACATAATTGATATTGATTCTAATCTTTATAAAGTGGAATATAGTGAAAAATAAGTGAATATAATAAAAAAGGGTTTAAAAAACTCTTTTATTGTGGTATAATAAAGCACATTCTTAAAGGGGGGAAAATAAAATGAAAAATGTTAGAAGTGATGCATATGATTATATTATTGACTTAATTAATCTTAATTATAATGTTCAAGAAATATCTAAATGTCTTAATCTAGAAGAGTCTTATGTGTTATCTACAATTAAAAATATTAGAAAGGAAGTAGTAAATTCTCTTAATGAACGTCAATTTTCTTTAATAGGTAAAATTGATAAATTATTAGGAAGAGAAGTTAGATATGTAACTAAAAATTTTGGCGGAACTAAAAGAAATTCTATCTTTAGAATGTTAATAAGCGGTAAGAGTTCTTTAGAAATGATGAGTGAACTTAATATTGATTTAAGTAAATACTTATCTTTACTTAAGGCTATGTATATTGATTTAGTAACGTATGGTAATGAAGAAGAAAAAGAATATATTCCATTAATTCAAAAATGTATTGATGAAGTAACTGGAGAATTAAGAAGAGGAAATGTTATCAAAAAATATAGTACTGAAAATATTCCTAAAAAAGAAATGTTAGTTCAAAGTGGAATGAATGATGAAGATGTTGAATGTTTCTCATATGTAGGTAATACTGTTGATTTAGGTAATCACGAAGACTTAAAATTTCTTGTTATTAGTGATACTCACATAGGAAGCAAATTTGAAAATATGGATTATATAAAACAAGCATATGAGTATGCTGCTAAAAACGGAATCAGATATATATTACATGCTGGTGACTTGATTGAAGGATGCCATGCTAATTATGATAGATGTCAAAGTCAATTTAAGAGTGTTGATGCTCAACTTAGCCATGTTATGATTGATTATCCATATGATATGGGAATTAAGAATATAATTCTTCTTGGAAATCATGATGCTACTCCAATGGTTAAAGGACACTTAGATATAGCTGAAACATTAGAAAAGAGAGAAGACTTTGTAGTAAGTGGATATAGAAGTTCATACTTAAAAGTTAAAGATGAATACATTGCATTAAAACATGAAGTTAGTAGAATGAAAAATGATATTAATGATGCTACTGTTTTATTAAATTTTTTAGGACATAGTCATAATTATCAATGCTCATTTGACGGAAGACATGCTGTATTTAGAGTACCAACTCTTTCAGATTTGAAATCAAGTCAACATGTTGTTAATAAAGGATTCTTAGTAGGAAATGTATCTTTAGAAGATGGTAAAGCTAAAGACTTATCTGTTAAATATATTAATCTTGAAGACGAGAAAGTTATTGGATTTGAAAGACAACTTAAAAAATAAAAAAAGAACTTGAATTACTTTTGGTTCAAGTTTTCTTTTGTAGTTAATATCATTGGTATTATAATAGGTCTTCTACCTGTTAATTCAATTACATATGAATTTATTTCTAAGATGATTCTATTTTTTAAATCTGTTAGACTGAAGTAATCTTTTTCAAGTTCGTTTAATGCGATTATATTTGTTTTATCTTGTATTTTCTTAATTAAATCTTGATTTTCATTTACTACTACAAAGCCTCTTGTTGTTATATTTGGTTCAAGTAGTAGTTTTTTATTAACTAAATCTATATTTAATATTACGATAAGTACTCCGTCTGTTGACATTATTTTTCTGTCTTTTATGATTGAAACTCCAACATCTCCGATTCTATTTCCATCTACATAAATATCATTGATTGGAATAGAGCCTTTTCTATAAACAACTCCATCTTTAAGAGCCATTATGTCTCCATTTTTACATACGAATGTATTTTCTTTTGGTATATCGCATAGTACGCCTAAATTTGTATGAGAGACTAACATTCTGTATTCACCGTGCATTGGCATAAAATATTTAGGTCGAATAAGTCTAAGTAGAAGCTTTAATTCTTCTTGTTTAGCATGTCCACTTGTATGAACATCATATTCACTTGTGTTAGTGTAAACTTTTGCTCCTTTTAAATATAATTTGTTGATAACTCTATTTATTGACATAGCATTACCTGGGATTGGTGAACTTGAGAATATAACAGTATCATCTTTCATAAGAGTTATATTTCTATCATTACCATTTGCGATACGTGATAGGGCAGCTAGTGGTTCTCCTTGACTACCTGTACAAAGTAAACATACCTTTGATGGTGGAAGTTTATTTGCTTCATCACTTGTAATAAATATGTCTTTATCTTTTATGTATCCACATTCTTTTGCTATTTCTATATTTGTATTCATGCTTCGTCCGAACACAGCAATTTTTCTATTGTTTTCTTTGCAAGTTTCTACGATGTGTGTAAGTCTATAGATGTTACTTGCGAATGTCGCTAAGATTATTCTTGAATCTGTGTTTGCTGCGAATATTTCACCTAAAGCTTCATCTACTACTGATTCACTCGCTGAAAATCCTGGAGTAAGCGCATTAGTTGAATCACTCATTAAAAGTGTAACGCCTTCATTTCCGATTGCAGCCATTTTACCCATGTTAGCAACTGGTCCGATAGGAGTTAAGTCAATTTTAAAGTCTCCTGTTTCAACAATAGTACCATTTGGTGTATGTATTGCCATACCGAAAGAGTCTGGTATAGAGTGAGTAGTCGTAAAGAATTCAATATTAAAATGTTTTGTCTTTATATTTAACTCCTCATTAACAGTTACCATCTTTGGTATTGGAATATTTCTTTCTTCAAGTTTATTTTTAATTAATTTACCAGCTATATTAGGTGTATAGATTACAGGTATATTAATATTTTGAAGTAAGAAAGGTATACCACCAATATGATCTTCATGTCCGTGTGTTATGATTAACCCTTTAATCTTGTTTTGCATTGTTTTAAGAACATTATAATCAGCAAGTACATAGTCAATTCCCATTAGATTATCTTCTGGAAACATAACTCCACAGTCAATTATAAATAATTCTTCTTCATGCATTACTACATACATATTTTTACCAACTTCGCCTAAGCCACCTAAAGCGCAGACTAAAGTCTCTTTATTTTTACTATTCATTTTTATCATCCCTTCGAAAAGTCAATTTGTATTTATAGATTATACCAAAAATATTCTAAAATGTCTATAGTAATATTTAAATACTTATAGTATAATAACAAGTAGGTGATGCATAATGGGATTTTTTAATAAGATAAAAAGTATGTTTAAAAAAGAAGAAGAAACAAAAGAAAATATAACAACAGTAGAACATAAAGAAGAAGTAAAAGAAACTCAAAAATATGTTGAAGGATTAAGTAAAAGTCGTGAAAACTTTGTTAATAAACTATCTTTACTTGGTATTAAATACACTAAGATTAGTGATGAATTTTATGATGAACTAGAAGAAGTTCTTATTACTGCTGATATTGGTGTTAATACTGTTATGGATTTTGTCGATAGACTAAAAAAACGTGTTAAAAGTGAGAAC
>CAKONA010000039.1 GCA_934096785.1 uncultured Bacilli bacterium
TTATTACCTTTTTTACATAATTGATGCATATGTAATACTAGGGCCTATAAAAAGATATAAAGATAGACAAAATGAAAAACAAAAAGAATTCTGGAAAAGAACTGGATTAGATAAAAAGACATTCTTTAATAATTTTAACTATGAAATAAGAAAATATTATTACAATAAAGAGAATGTTATTGACTATGATATAATCGACTACGATGAATTCAAAGACTACAAGAAAGATAATAAAAGTTATGTAGATGTTACAGCATACTTAAGAGTAATAACTATCGAAGGTGGAAAACTAAAAAGCAAATACTTAACAGAAACATTCACAATGAAGAAAAATGATAAAGGAACTCTAGAACTAAAAGATGGAATCAACTATATAAAGTGCCATCATTGTGGAGCATCTATAGATGCAACTAAAGGTAGATGTGAATTCTGCAATAGTGAAATCAATTATTTACAAGAATGGATATTAGAAAGTAATAAATAATTATTTTGTTCAAACAAAATAATTCACCAAAATAGAAAGTTATTTCGTTTAAACAAAATAACTTTACAAAATACAATTTTTAATATATAATGTTAGTAGAGGTGATTTTATGCTTATTAGAGAAAATTATTTATCAAAAATAAGAGGATTCTATAATTCTAATTTAGTTAAAATTCTGGTTGGAATTAGAAGATGTGGAAAATCAGTTATACTAGAACAAATTGTTAATGAAATTAAAGATACAGGTGTTAATGATAATCATATTATAAATATTAATTTTGAATTTATTGAATATGAGGATTTAAAAGATTATAAAAAATTAAATTCATATATTAAAGAAAAAATTAAGGATAATAAAATGTATTATGTATTTTTAGATGAAATTCAAAATGTTGATAGATTTGAAGATGTTATTAATTCACTTAGAGCTTCATTAAAAAATATAAGCTTTTTTATAACAGGTTCAAACAGTAAAATGCTTTCGGATGAATTATCAACAGTTTTATCTGGAAGATACGTCTTATTTAATATTAATCCTTTGTCTTATAAAGAATATATTGATTTAACAAAAAAAGATGCATTCGAAATGGAAAACTTTTGGGATTATGCTAAATGGGGTGGACTTCCTAATAGATGTGAATTTAATAATGAAATAGATATTAAGAATTATTTACATAGTGTTTTCGATTCAATTATCTTAAGAGATATTGTAAAGAGATTAAATTTACAAGATACAGTTTTATTTGATATGATTTTACAATACTTAATTGATACAACTGGAAGAGAGTTTTCATCAGATAATATATTAAAGTACTTAGAAAAAGAATACAAAAAAATATCTACAGAAACACTATATACATATGTTGATGCATTATGTAAAGCATTAATTATTAAAAGAGTTTATCGATACGATGTACATGGTAAAGGTATTTTAAAAACATTAAATAAATATTATGTAACTGATTTAGGAATTGCTCAAATAAAACATAATAGTAGTAATTTTAAAAATTACATTCTATTAGAAAATATTGTTTATAATGAATTAGTTGCAAGAAATTACGATGTATACGTAGGAAAAACAAAAAAAGGTGAAATCGATTTTGTTGCTAACAAAGATGGAAACACTAAATATATTCAAGTAACTTATGAATTAAACACTGATGAAGTTATAGAAAGAGAATTCGGAGCATTTAGTGAAATAAAAGACCATTATCCAAAATATGTAATATCTTTAGATAAAGAAGACTTTTCAAGAGATGGAATTACTCATATAAACTTAATAAACTGGTTAATAAATGATGAGTTTTAATATAAAAAGAGTGGAATAATATGAAATGTGATATTTGTGAACTCAGAGAATCATGCGTAAAAGATTATGAACATAACTTTACTATTGGAGGAAAAGAGATTGACATTTTGAAGAATTACAAATTTAATTAAACTGACCCAAAATTAAATTCAGTTAACAAAATGAAACATGTATTAGCAAAATATATGTTTTTTCATACAATAAATTAGGTGATTATATGGCTTTAAAAGGAATTGTTATAGATCCAGGACATGGTGGAACTGACCCTGGAGCAGTCTCTAATGGACTTAAAGAAAAAGACTTTACACTTCAAATAAGTAAATATATGTATGATAGACTTAAAGAATTAGGCGTACCTGTTAGATTAACAAGAGATAGTGATGTAACTTTAACCCCAAAAGAAAGAGTAAACAAGGTACAAAGTTTCTTTGGTGATGGAAAAGATGTAGTAGTTGTATCAAACCATTTAAATGCTGGAGGCGGTGATGGGGCAGAGGTTATATATGCTCTTAGAAACAATAGTACTCTTTCAAAGAAGATTCTGAGTGAACTTGAAAAAGAAGGACAAAACACAAGAAAATATTATCAACAACGCCTTCCTAGTAATCCAATAAAAGACTATTACCTTATGCAGAGAAATACTCCAAATAATGAAACAATAACCGTAGAATATGGATTTATCGATAGCCCAAAAGATGATGTAGAACAAATACAAAAGAATTATAAAAACTATGTTGAAGCAGTAATAAGAGCACTTGCAGATTATAAAGGATTCAAATACACTCCACCACTAGGCAGTGACTATTACACAGTTAAAAAAGGAGATTCACTTTGGAGTATCGCAAACAAGTATGGCATTACCATCAAAGATTTAAAAGAAATAAACAAATTAACATCAAATACTCTTCAAGTAGGACAAACATTAAAACTAACAAAAAACGAAGAAATGATACCAGAAGACTATCTAATCTACAAAGTTAAAAAAGGAGACTCTTTATGGGATATCGCAAAAGAGTACAATACAACTGTTTCAACTCTAAAGAAAATTAATAATCTTTCAAGTGATAAACTAACTATAAACCAACAACTGTTTATACCTAAAAATACTACTTCAAATGAGTCAAGTACTGGAGAAATAAATTATGTAGTACAAAAAGGAGATAACTTGTGGACAATCGCAAATAAGTATGACACAACAATAAATGATATTAAATCATTAAATAATTTAAAAACAAACACACTTCAAATAGGGCAAGTTCTTAAAATACCAGGCTCAACAAACTACAACACATACATTGTCAAAAAAGGCGATTCACTATGGAAAATCGCAGATAAATATGGCACATCAGTAAACAAACTTATGACTATTAACAATCTAGATAAGACAACACTTCAAATAGGTCAAAGTCTATTGATACCAACAAATTAAAATACATTAAAAAACATTAACAATTCAAAGTTAATGTTTTTTATCATTATTTACTTCTTTATCATTTATATTTTCTTCTAAGTACGCATCTTCAATAATATGATTTATTTCTTCATTATCAGATTTCAAATATTTAGTAAGTTCATGCAATAACTCATTATTAACATTCATAATGACACGACCAAGCTCAATTTGATTTTCTTCATGTACTAATTTAACACTAGCAATTTGAAAACATAAAGATACTTCATCAGTATACATCTTAAATAACTCATAGAATAATTCATCATCACGTCTTGCATCATCCTTAACTTCATCAATTTTCTTAATCAAAGCATCATAAGCATTATGAAGTCTATCTTGAATAGTCAAAGATAAATGGTCTAAAAATCTATAATACCTTTCTCCCTCAAGAGTAACTTCCAAACTATTTAGTCTCAGTACAATATCATTATCTTGTTTTTCATCAGAAATTGTATCTAACAAATTAACTAAATCATAGTAAGATATCATAAACTACCTCCATTATTTACATCATTCTCATTAATAGGTGGTTCTAAACTCCATTGAGGTAATTCGATTAATTCATCATTTTTAACTGAAACATTATTCTTACCATTATCTTTGTTATTCTTTTCATTATGATTTTTTTCATTACCATTATTAGTCTTTATATCTTTTTTAACTTCTTCCATTTGTCCCTCCTAATTACATATAATCATTCTTATCAAAAGAACTAACAAAATTAATAAATTCATCTCTATTCTTAGCATTCTTCTTACATATAAACTTCATATCAACAATTTCTGCTAAAACATTATTAAGTTCAAACATATATTTTTCAACAGTCTCATTATAAGATTTAACAATATTAACTCTATTCTTAGATACACTAATTAAGAAGAACATAAGCATAAAACTTCCGACAAGAACAACAGATAGTCCAACATAGAATTTAATAAAAGCAAGAATAATTCCAATTACGATAAATATTCCACAGTAAATAGTCTTAGGAGAATAATACTTTTGTGTGTCTGCTTCATTTGAAAATGGTTTCTTTATATATTCAGCAATTGACTCTTGAAGTTCCTTTTCATTGCTTCCATCTTTAGTTTTTCCATGCCATTCATTAATCTTAATCTCAAATTCATCATCAGTAATATCATCATCCCCAAATACCTCTTTATATCCATTAATAATATCACTTTTACAAAGAGCAACCGCAAGTTTTTTATTTTTTAAAGATACATCACTTCTATTAATAATAACATTACTAAGTTCATCATAGAAATTCTTTTCTACATTAACAAAATTATCATACTTTTCATATTTCAAATTAGCTTCTTCAAGGTTACCATTACATTCAATAATCATCTTATTCTTTAAGATACCTCTTCTAAGTTCTAACTCTCTATCTTTATAATCATAAAGTAAATCATTAAACATTTTATCAACACTAGTTTTAACATCAATTTTATTTAAAGAACCTAAAAAGTCAGCATAAACATTATTATATGAGTAACATAATTCTAACTTTCTAATTATTCTAGGATAATCTTTAAGATACTTTCGTGAGAAAGGATACTCATTTTCATCAATTTTTTGAACATGAGAATTAAAATAATCTTTCCAGAAATTTCTATTGCTATCACTTCTAGATTCATGTACCCACTTATCAAAATACCTATGACTTACATCCTTAAACTCATTATAATTATAACTACTAAGCATATCAATTACGCCAAATACATCACTATTCATATCTTTAGCATTTTGACTATCAAAGTACTTCTTCATCCACTTAATAGCTACACTTTTTCTATTTAACTTAATATAAACCATACTAAATAGTAAAGAAGTTCTCTCTTCATTAAGTTCTAAAGCCTTATTTAATTCTTTTCTAGCAAGTTTCTTTTCATTTTTTGCCCAAGCACATATAGCAATTAAAGCATGAGCTAGATAATAATCAGAATTAAATAACTTAGATTGTTCACTTTGACTTAGAAGTTTATTCTTATTTATATAGCCTCTTTCAAGTTCATTAACAACTTCATTAATTTTATTACGAATTAAATCATGCTCAGCATACCTTAGATTAAGTTCATTATTATATTTTTCATTTTCATTCTTAGCTCTTTCAACATAATTGTTACTTCTAACTTCGCTCATGAAATCTTTAACTTGTTTTTCAAGTGAATCAATATTAGATTTAACTTTATCAAATTGTTCACTGAATCCTAAGACTTGATCATTTATATCATCAACACTCCCAGCGATAACTTTCATGTTTTCAGTAAGTGTATTTATTTCATTTTCAAGTGCACTAATATCTTTCTTTTGTATAGAATTTAAACCTGCCATTGTTCCACCTCTTATTCTATAAAGATTATATCATAAAAGAGTTATAAAGTGATAGGTATTTTAGTGTAAACTAAGTAAAGTAAATCTAATACAGTTCATTACATACGCCAGGGTTAGGAGCATAAAAACAATGTCCTTTATATCTACCTGTATTTCTTTGATTAAACCAAGTACTTTTACAGTCTTCATTCTTTTTAGGTCCATAAAACCATAATGCGTTAGTAGCAGGGTAGTAGTATTCTCCTTTTAAAACTCTTTTAGCAAGTTCTTTTTCTTTAGTAGTAGCACTTCCACTATTAAATAAACTACTATTGGTTCCAACAAATCCACCAGGTTTTTGATATACTACATCAGTAATACTTCTTATATTTTTAAAGTCTAAACAATTAGCAATAGCTCTATTAACAATAACATTTCCAACCATCAGCATCGCAAGGTCACCTTCAGACAAAGCCTCAGCTCTCATAAGTCTAGCACACAAATCTAATTCCTTTGTAGAATATTTTATAAGCATATAATCACCTAATATATTGTATTGCATAAAAGAAAAATGTTGATTTGTTCTAATATATATTGTATAATAATATTGATTTTGAAAGAAAAAGTGACACGTAGGGGTATGGTGTCAGTGGTAGCATGCCGGTCTCCAAAACCGTTGGGGAGGGTTCGAGTCCTTCTACCCCTGCCAAATGAAATTAATAGTCTGATAATTCAGACTTTTTTTAATGCTAAAACATATTAAATCAAAGAAGGACTTTTAAGTACATTATCCCTAGAATCTAAAAAACTATTTAAGAATTTTAATTCATCTAGTTCATTTTTATATTTAGGATTACAACTATACACATTTTTAATTTCCATTATCAAATCTAACATATTAAAATCATTACCATACTTTGTAGATACAACATGATAAATCTTATCCTTACTAACTCCTTTATTCACAAATGTATGCATATTCCACTTATCCATATTTACATTATTAAAGTTAGAATAAGGTCCATACATTTCTTTAAAACTAGGTGTAAATGAAAGAACATTATCTCTTATAAAACTAATCTTAAATTCATCAATATCATCATAACTAAAATCTATTCCTTCTTTTAAATCAAGAATATAATATTCATAATTATTAGTCATATTTAAAAATCTATCAAATGCTTCTCTTATAACATCATCAGTATAAACTTTTCCATTGCCAAAGTCACGTCTAAATTCCATTTCACCTTCTTTATCCCAACGTTCATAATTAATACCAAAACGCATTTCACGAGCAACATGCCAAATTAACCATCTAATCCATGTATCCGCAACTCTAAGTAAATTGATTCCACCCTCAGAAAAGAAAACTTTAGGATTCTTTTCAAGTCCAAGAGAATGCTTGCCAATATCAGCAACTAAACCACGCATTCTTATACTATCATATGCACTTTTAGGAGCAAAATGAAAAAAACTATTATTTAAATGTAATTCATCATTTAATAAATTTTCAACTTCAATCGTTTTCATAATCCTATTTTATCATAATATTTTATATTTAAAAACATATAATTAACTAATGAAAGACAAAATAGAAGAAAAAATATTAATATTACTAGAAACAACTGATCACACCGAAGAATTCTCATTAAATGAAATAGAATCAGGAAAAGCACTATCTATCGTTTCCTATCTAATACCAATTGTTCCATTCATATTATCAAAGAAAAATAATTATATACATTTTCACACAATAAATGGAATGAATCTTCTTTTTGCATATTTAATTTTTCTAATAATAAAAAGAACACTTTCATATATATTTGGAACTCCTTGTGATTTAGTAAGTGGACTAAAGTGTATAATACTTCCAATCTCCCTTAGAATAACATTTGCACTTATCAACATGATACTTAGTTTAATAGTTTTATTAGGCCTTCTAAATGTATGTAATAACAAAGCAAAAGAACTCCCACTTATAAATAAAATAAAATTTTTCAAATAGACAAATCATTAGCTTTGTGGTATAATATAGGGCATTTAAAGGGGATAAAATGAGTAAAATAGATAAGATAAAACTAAGTAAAATAGTACTTGATACAGATACAAATAAGAAATTCTTAGATTTTGAACATAATCAAGATTTATTTTATGATAGAACTAAAAATGCGTATTATTCTGAGTTATATAATTACATCGGAAAACTAATTTTAAGAAGTAATACGAGAAAAGAAATGCTACTTAATAAGTCATTTGTATCAAACCTAATTAGATTAATTAAAAGTGACTCTTTAGTAAAAACAAATTCTGATAATTTAGTTACACTAGAACTTATTCATTACTTATATGAATATTATGAAACATTAAATATAATTAAGTTAGAATCATTATGGCCATACACAGAAGAAGACAAAAGTATAAGAAAGGAAGCAACTTCATTATTAGAACTTCAAATCAGTCAAATATCAAGATTTTTAGAAATATTAGATTACAAAAATAAATTATCAAGAGTACTAGAAGATTTTAGTAAAAGAACTAATTATAAGAGAAATCTAACACAAGATGAGTTTAATGAATTAAGTAGCATTTTATATTTTAGTCATTCTATCCCACAAAATTATGTGGATTTATATCTAGAAAATATCTTGAAATATCATAAAAAGGCATCCTCTATATCTTTGAAAAATGTACTTTCTAGTTTAGTAGAAAACTACGCATTAAGTCATGACACATATTGCTTTCTTGATATTGATAAACTAAACCCAGGAGTAGTAGGCTCATATGATAATCATGTAATAACTTTATCAGAAAGAACATTTAATGATCTATATTCACCAGATTTATCAACAAAAAGAAATGTATTTGATACTATATTTCATGAATTAACACATTTGATTCAAGAAGAAAAATACAAGAAAGTTCCACTTCAATATGAATACATTTTAATGCTTAAAGACACAATGCTTTCTAATTTACTCAAAGATGAATACACAACAAATAATTATAAATCTTTATATAATGAAGTACATGCTAGAAAACAAGGAACATTTAATTCTAATAAATATCTAGAGTTTCTAGGACTACCACCTAAAAATAATGTTTTATCTCAAATCGCTAAAGATATCAAAAAGAATAAAACTGATACAAGATATTAT
>CAKONA010000040.1 GCA_934096785.1 uncultured Bacilli bacterium
GCAGGATTTTTTTTCTTGCTGAACATTTTCAATAGAATTACCTCGTTTCCTCTTTTTTTATAAGTATAGTCAGTAAACCTTTTTAAATTTCCCGTTATATATCCATCTTCTTTATTTATTCTTATATTACTTGCAACATTTTGAATTTTATTTATTTTTATCATTCTTACTAACTCTTCTGGTATTCCTATTCCATTTGAAGAGATTTTTACTACTAGTATAGTACTATTGTTTAGTTCAAAAATAATTTCAATATTTTCTTTTAATTTATTATTGGTTAAGTAACTATTCTTATATATGTAACTTAATGGTTTTTCTTCAAATTTATCTATTAACTCATTTTCTTTGTTGTAAGTATTTAAATTATAGTTATTATATACATTTTGGGTATTGTTTTTATCTAAATATTCATATATATTACATTTTAATATATCAGTTTTTAGATCAATACTTGTTTCAACAGGAAGATTTGCAAAAGTATAAATACCACTTTGAGTATTATATTCTATACTTTCAAAATTACTTGGAATAGTATATTGTACTAAATAATTAGATGAAACAATTTCGTCTTCCTTTTTATCATTTAATAATTTAACGATGTCTTCTTGTTCATTATAGTTGATTTTTTCTGTTTCTAAGTTAATAGTTGTAATAATATCAAATTTGTGTTCCTTTACATTAAAATTATATATAATATTGTTAACACTGTCTAGTACTATGTCAAAGTAGATAGCTGTTGATTCATAGCTGAATAGTACAACTTTATTTTCATATTTATACAAGTAAATTGCCACTTGATTTTCATCAGTTTCAAAAAGAAGTTTATATCCATCTATACTTGCTTTAGTAAATTTACTTTTTTCAGTATTTATTAGTTTATACTTTGGATTTTGTTCTTGAATATTATATAATACTGTATCATATATTTCATCTAATGATTTATATTGTATTTCATTTTCTAATTCATTTATTTTGATGTTTAAATCACTATTACTTTTTTTATGTACTAATTGAACTTCATTTTCACTTTTTTTAGTAATCTTCCAAGTATTGTCATATTTAAATGAATAATTATTTGTATCTACTTCTAATATCTCCTTATTGGTATACTTAAAAATTAAAAATATACTAATTACTATGATAAGGAGAATTGCCATTATTGTTATTGTATTTTTTTTCAAAATATTTTTCATAATCTCACCATGACTATTATTAGATAGTCAAATTCCTTCATAACTACGATTCGAAATTTATTACTTTCATATATAATTTTAGAATTTGATATAATTTTTTCTGTATATCCTTTGTTTTTTAAGTTTTCTCTATATGTTGAAGCAAATTGCATAGTGTCAACATAATTTGAAATATCATTTTTATATCTTAAACTGATAATTCCATCTTTATATATTGCTTTTACAAGTTTTAAGTCTATGTTTTCTTCTGCATTTTCTACTTTTAAATATTCATTCCATTTATCGTTAGGAACATTATTTATATTTTTTTCTTCATTATATTTTATATAATAGTTCTCTTTTGCTTTTTCAAATGATATGTATTTAATATCATTAAAATTTTCAGATGAGAACTTATTATAATATTTCTCTAATATTTCAGCATCTGTAGCAAACGCTGTACTTGCATTAAGTATTTTAGAGTTTACCATTCCAATTACATTTCCTTGATTATTAAAAATTGGACTTCCTTGTGTTTCCTCTGTTTCTACTAAAGTCATTTGAATGTCATTATTATCTTTTGATATTATAATACCTTTTGAAGCTGTTAGTCCAATTCCAAAGTTACTGTTTAAAGTAATTACTGCTTCTTCAATATTATATTTAGCGCTTTTCTCAATTTCAACATTATTTTGACTTTTATTTTTTACTTTCAAAATAGCTATATCATTTTCTTCATCTGCAGTCACAATGCCATCTAAAGTATAAACATTTCCAGAAAAGTCACTAATAATTATTTTTTGAGCTTTGCTCAAAGATTTTTCAATGTAATTGTAAGTAGTAGCTATTAATCCTTCATTTATAAAAAAACCATTTGCTGATGTGACTGTTCCCATATTATATACAGAATTCAAGAATACAATATTTTGCTTATTCTTGTTATAAATTTTTGTTAAAGTATTCTCTTTAATAGCATCTGCCTTACTAAAATCATATATATCTTTTAATTTTGAATTATAATCATCATTTATAGTTAATTCTCCTACTTTTTCATTACTTTTATCTGAATAACTTATTATGTCATCATTGGTTTCACCATATAAGTATAATAGCTTATATTCATCATTTAACTTTTTAAAGTAATAAAATATTTTCAGATCAGTTTTAGTTTCGATGTATTTCATAGGATTATCTACATCTTGCTTTTTTATAGTGACATTTGGTAATGAAATTGTACTTATTGCAATATCATTATTAACTATGGATACTCTTATATTCTCATATGAGTTATATTTGATTCCAAGCTCTTCTAACATTAAAAACATTCCCGGAACTGAAACTCCTGATAACAAATCATCTTGATATTCTTGACTGGTTATATCTATCCCAAGGTGAGAGTTAGGGTCCTTAGGTATTTTGGGATTATATCTTAAATTCAAATAATCATTATGTCTTTTATAATAGTCTTCACTATTTTCAAATGTTACACTTGCATCGCCTAATAGTAGATATGTAGTTTTTTTAGTTAATTCTGTTATTGTTTGTTTTAATTCGTAATTTTCATTATTACCACTTATAAACTCGTAATTACCATCAAGGTCAGAAAATATATCTTTTCTCTTATTTTCAAACGAAAGTGTCTCATTGTTGATTAAGATTTTTTGTGTTACTGCAATTGAAACTGTTCCCGTTATTCCTAAAAGCAACAAAGTTATTATAACTTTAATTATTTTCTTATTCACTTTCCTTTTCCTATCCTTCTATATATTTTTTTAGAACTTCAACTATGTATTTGCTGACTGTATTTGCCTTTTCCTTATTCAGATAAACATCATGGAAAGCCTCAGCTATAGTCTCGTCATATATGTAGTCTCCAGAGCCATTCTTTGCTAAAGCATACCCGGATATTTTTCCTCTCCATTCATCAAAATTAATATTTCCATTGTCTCTTACGTAATTTTGATGTGCTTCTTCTAACATCTGTTTTGAAAAAGTACCATATCCAAAATTTCTAATAATATCATAATAGTTGTCTAATTCTTGTTCTTCTATTACTCTTATAGAAGATGTAGAATAATGATTTAATAAAGCTATGAATGATAAATAATGTCCTAATTCATGTGCAACTGGAGAATATTGCGTAGCATTTGGAGGAAAATGACCTGATTTAGAACTTGCTTCTATTGTTTGTTTAATTCTTTCTGGGTTTAAGAAATATTTTGCATTTAGTTCTACCTGCGTCTTTATTACCCATGGTCTAGTAGTATTTGTATTTGATGTTCCAAACACAAATACAGGTCTAAATAGTGCTATAATGTCAGATTCTGACATATCTAAATTAGTAAGTGTCAGATTGGTTAAATACCCTCTTGCACCAGGATAATTTGTGTATATGTTTTCTAGCACTTTTTCTAGTTCTTTTGCAAACTCAACATTCATTTCTTTTAAATTAACTGCTGTAATTGAATATTTTTGAATCATTCTATTTTCAATTTGCATTATTTCATTCGGATAATCCGATTGTTTTTGCTTCATTGAATCTTCAACAATCAATTTATTTGCATCATCTATATTGTTTATAGAAATTCCATAATATACATTATCAGTAATAATTGCAGTTTTGTACTTTCCCTTTGTTTTATTTGTTACTTCTTGAGTTGTTGGCGTTTTTTCAGTATTACCTTCTGGAACTTCATTACCGAAGTAATACTTATCTTGGTCTCTAAATATCATTATACATACTATTATCAGCATTAACATTACTACTGCTAATATAGCACTTAACTTAGTAATATTTTTTTTATTGTTTTTGTATGAAATTTCATTTTGAATATTATTTATCAATAAATTGCCACATTTATTGCAAACCTTTTGGCTTGGCATAACTTTGTTTCCACATTTATTACAAAACATTTCTTCTCCTAATAATTATTTTTTCTATATTGAATATATGAAAATGTTCCTACTCCTACAAGAGCAATTCCTAATGAAATGCATATTAAAACATTTAGTCCTGTTTGAGGTAACATTCCATCAGCAGTTGTAGGATCTTTTCCTGAGTCATCTAAATTTACCCATTTGAAGTCTGAAGAACCATAGAAAAATAAGTTCCACAAATCTGAGTCAACTCTAGCTTGTGCCAAAGTAACTGCTTCATTTGAAATATATTTTCCGTTTTCATCATCTGTTTTTACATATAAGAAATAATATGCATCATTTTGTAATCCTTTTAAGTTAATTATACTGTTTTTATTGTCAGCTCCAGCAATATAAGAAATTGCATGACTATTATTTAATTCTGCATTAACTAAATTGTTATAAATCCCATCGCTTGTCTTTGCAAATGAAATTAAATCTGCAAATCCTGAAGAATCTTTGTTTTTTATTTTATTTAAAATAGACATATTAGTAATTTTGCCTACTTTTATTTGGAATTTTCTATTGTTACTTGCTGCATGAGTAAAACATGTTACTAATTGAGTAGAGTCGCTTGATATAAATGTAAGGTTAAAAGCATCATTATATTTAGGCTCTGAGTATCTTACTAATTTTTTTCCATATACAACTATATTTTCGCTTTGACTATTACGTTTTTCAACTATTGTTACATATAAATCTTGATTTAATTCAACATATTTAGCTACCTTTTCAGTATCATTTGTATTGAATACTTTGTTGTTTGCATCATAAGTTAAGAAAATTCTTTCATCACTACTAGATGTTACATTAGGCTTATTACTATTTGATGTAATAAAAAGGTAGTATTCACTTTCACTATTTGGTGTTACATTTGATATCTGTATTGAAGCTTTAGAAATTCCATCTTTTTTTAATTCAATCTTAGCATTTGTAAAATCTGTCCATTCACCACTAGTTTCCCCTTGCTCTTCTCTAATAACAGATGAATATACTTCCATATCATAATACGTATTTGTTCCATTTGTTATTTTTACCCATAAAACAAAATGAATAGTTCCAGAATAGTCAGTAAAATCCAAATTTACATTGTTTGAAGAATCTGTTGCTTTCCATGAATTTGTATAATCTGGTATTAACGCTATTAGTTCGCTTTGTAAGTTAGTTATTTTAGAATTAGCTGTATTATAGAATTGTTCATAATCTTGATACGCTGTTGTATATTTGTTATATGCTTCTGTTATCTCTTCCTCAGTAGCTGTTCCACTATTTTTTAATGTTTCATAAGCTTCTTTTGATGAACTTACATTTTTTTCTTTTTCTTTTAAGGTATTAGTATTAGTTTCTATACAATTAGATAATTCCTTTTGTTTACTTTCTATGGCTTGTAATTTACTTTGTGTAATATCTATTTTTTGATATGAAACGCTATATCCACTAGTGCTAGTTGATAATTCAATTTTTCCTGTACCTTTTCTGTTTTGTACTCTAATTTCACTAGGCAATGTAATATAATTTTTTGGGTCTAATTCTCCACTATAAGCTGTTACCCTCACAAAACTTAATGTTATTAAAAATGTTATAATTGTTAAAATACTTCCTATTATTAATTTGTTTTTCATTTTTTCCTCCTATTTTCTAAATAAAATAAATTTCTACCAATTCTTCCCGTTTGAATCATAATCATAGTTGTAATATCTAAATTGTTCTTCTACATTTCTTTGTTCTTTTGTTGCTTCTTCTTTTATATCTCGTATTTTGGTTTCGATATCTTCAATTTTATCATTAGTTTTGTTATCATCTTTTTCATCGGGGTCTTTGCCGTCTGTTTGATTATTTTGCAGTTTCTTAAGTCTATTTATTTCTTTTTGAATGTCTTTTTTTAGCTGTTGTGCATTTTGATTATGACCATTATTATCATTCTTATTTGCGCATCCTTCTTCTGTCAGAACATTTATTGCCGACTCATATGTATCTATTGCATTTTTTATACTTTCTTGTTTACTTTCATCTAATTTAACTGTCTTGCATAATGCTAATGCATAGTTTATTCTAATATTACACTTTTTATATTTAGGCACTATATAGCTTAAAGCTTTTTGATATTCTTTTATTGCACCTTCATATTCGCCATTTTGATAAAGTATGTTTCCATAATTATAATTTGAGACATAGCTTTGTGGAAAATTAAAATAAGTTAATGCTTTAGCTTTACTAACTAGATATTTTCCCTCTTCATATTTGGTTATTAAAATATTATTATTTATCGTATTATACAGTAATTTTAATGTCATTAATATCAAAAAAATATATATTACAATTAATATTTTTCTTTTCATTATAATCTCCTCTTTTGAAGTATAAAATTCATTATCAACAAAATTGCTAATGGTATTGCAAAATAGTAATATATATCTTGATAAGAACTTGATTTTTCTTCATTAGTCTGAGAAACTGAGATTTGTTGTTTTATATCTTTTAATTTATAATCGATGTTTGATGTTTTACTCATCTGTATATAATCAAGTCCTAGATCTGTTGCAATTTGTTTTAGATTTTTTTCATCTAGTTTTGAGATTGCGGTTACATAATAATTATTATCGTCATAATAATGTAAATAATAATATTCACTACTTGTATCTTCATCATTAAGACTATTTATCATTTTTCCACCTTCTGTTGTTCCATATCCTAGAACTGCACCATCTGATATATACTGTTTTATATTTGAAAAGGAACTCAAATTTTCATTTTCTTTTGTAATTTCCCCATCAGTTACAAAAAATACTACAACTTTTTTCTTTTCTTCTTGTCTTTCACTTTCATCCTTTAATACTTTTTCTAATGTTTCTTTTACCAAATTCATAGAAGTTCCTTTTGCGCTAAAATCATTTATAGTATTTATAGACTTTAACTCTGCTTGTACCATATCTGAGTCTGTGGTGAAAGGAATAACTCTTTTAGCTTCATTATCAAACGTAATAATTGAAAACTTACATCCTGACAGCTCATCCACTATATTACAGCAATCATTTATAACACCTTCTAGCCTTTCATTGTTTCCATTATAATCTAGTGCTCTCATGCTTACGCTTGTATCTATGACAAACAAAACAGATAAGTCTGAATTCATAATTGGTAATTCACCATTTGGAAGCATAAATCTCAAATTTATAATAAATAACAAAATAACTATTATCAATTTAGTAATAATATTTATAATATATTTTTTGTCATTCTTGTAAATTTTATGTTGTTTCTTTCCTAATTTTTCTCTCAGCTGTCTACCGTATATTATATATATAATTAAAAATATGCAAATAATCGTCATAAGCCAAATTGGAATTATTGGATTTACTATCATAATTTAAGCCTTTTCTCTATAATAATTAAAGTTGTAAATAATATTGTTATAGTTATAAAACTAACCTGTGGATGATCTGTTATATATGTTTTTGGGCTTGTCTTTAATAATGATGTTTTTGTTTCTTTTATTTCCTTAACTATGTTTGAAGTCATTTGTTCCAGATTTCCTGTATAAAATTTTCCTCCTGCTTGGTTTTCTATTGCCTTTTTATATGAAGCAATCTTTTCTTCTGAGGTATATCGGTTCATTTCAACTGTCGGGCAATAAGCATATACATTTACATTATATTGTTTGCAGAGGCTACAGGCTTCTTCAAGTGAAACTGTTTCTGTTCCATCCACATCATTGTCTGTTACAAAAATAATTATTCTAGTTCTTTCTTTATCTTTTTTTAAATTTGGAAATGAAAACAAGGTTCCGTGCTAGTCCATCTCCAACAAGTGAACTTCCTCTCTTATCACTATCTGTAACTGTTCCGCCATACCAAAAAGTTAAGGTTTCTGTGTCTTTGGTTTCAGGATCATAATTATATGGAATTTCACCGTTATTTTTCACTACTAAATCAAGTTGTTTTTCTATTGTATCTAGGCACTCATTTACATAGTCATAATCTTCTGTTAATGGGCAATAAACAACAGGTGCAGTATTATATAAAACTATTCCTATTCTATCTCCTTTAATATTAGGTATTATGGATCTAAATTTTTTTACTAGTTCCAAATTAACTTCACATTGAGATGTTGATATATCCATTCCTATAATAATATCTCTATTATACTTATTGTCATTTCTATTTTGAATTGTTATTGGTCTTGCAACAAGAACTCCAACAGTTATTATACATACAACACTTAGAATTTTAACTAAGTTAGATAAAATTTTGTATTTTCTTATTTTGCTTTTATAATAATCTGTCTCCTTTATATACTGTGTATTTGCAACCTTTTTTCCTCTAATATATTTCTTATCATTATTAAAGTTTTTGAAATATATAAATATTGATAATGCTAAACAGATTAATATTACAATTGGATACATTAGTTCCATTCGTTTATAACTCTCCTTGCTTTGTTTATAGAACTATCAAAG
>CAKONA010000041.1 GCA_934096785.1 uncultured Bacilli bacterium
CATCCAACCCATACTAGTAACTTTACTAGTATCAAATGAACTTAAATCTAAAAAAGTCATCTTAGAATCTCTGAACATACTATCCATATCAGTTATATTACTCGTGTTAAAATTAGAAATATCTAATTTACCAACATTGGAACGATTAAACATATACCTCATATCAGTTACATTGCTTGTATCAAAACTACTTACATCTATAGAATTCGCTTTAGAATTAGAAAACATATTATACATATCAAAAACATTACTCGTATCAAAACTACTAGCATTTATTGCTAATGCTTTGCTATTATAAAACATATCTTTTAATCTACTAATATTACTCGTATCAAAAACTTCTACTCCAATTAACTCAGTAGCAGAACTATTAGCAAACATACCATACATCATAAAAACGTTACTTGTATCAAAACTGCTTACATCTATAGAAACAGCCGAACTACCTTTAAATAAATCAGTCATATATAAAATTGGTTTACCATTTATAGAATTACATATTTTTGTGGTAATAGGATCAGTACTAGTTTTATCAGTAAGTTTAACTCCCCAACCTTCACTAGAAGAATTCGTAAAAGACCAACCATCTGAATCACCATCATATTTTCTTTGATAAGCATATGTATACTGTCCATTGACATATTCAACTCCTGAAGTAAGTTCTCCATCAAAAATACAATCATTTGCTTTATATTCTTCTATTCCTATCTTACCTGTAAATTTCTTATTCTTATTATTGTTTTGTTCATAAGTTTTATTATCAAATGAAACTGTTATATTATATACATGAGTGATTCCTACATCTATTGAGATGTTATTCTTTATTGTTCCAGATGTAACTGTATCACTCATAGGTACAGCTCTATAAATTCTATCACATGTTCCACTTTCTTCTTGCGTATCTGTTCCATAGTTTTTATAAGTCTTACATTCCATAGTGATATGAAGTTCAAAGTTTTCAATAGTATTAATTAAGTCTCCCCAGTATAAAGTGTATGCTACATTCCTAGTTCCAACATTCTTAACAGTTATTGTTTTAGAAACACTGTCTCCTGGTGTTGCTCCAACTAAAGAAAGCTCTTGGTCATCCATATATTCAAGTCTTAAGTCACCTGTATCCATCACAATATCTTTGCCTGTTCCTTCTACTTCTAAACCAAAATAAGCATAAGCAACCCCTATAACAGCAATCACCAATAAACTTATTAAACCTATAATTGTATACTTTTTAACATTTTCATTCTTCATAATAACCTCAATCCTTAATAGAATAATCTTTATTATCTATATAACTCTTTAAATTCTTAAAATCTCTATTATTCTTAAATAATTCTTGTGATTTAGAAATACTACAAAAGCTATTTATATATTGTTTCATAGTACTTTTATCTTTCTTTAATTCTTCTATTTCTTTTTTTATCTTATCATTCATAACTAACTCCTAATGTAAATAATCTTATAATTATTCTTTTTAGCAATTCTCTTTAAATCATCAGTTACTTCACCTATTACTATAATAAACTCTGGATTAAGTCCATTTCCCTCTATTCTATCTTTATTATATTTAATAAGTGTATTATCTTCATATGTAGTAAATCTAATTATACCATTATCTATTATCTTATTATAACCGTAAGCATTCTTTTCTAAGTCTGATATATTCATTATAGCATAATTAATTCCATTATTGGTATAAGAACAGAAAACCTTAAAGTCTTGATTTATTATTGTATATATTTCTACTTCATCACTTATTTCTTTTTTTACTACACTTTTATCTTCTTCATAAAGCATTTCAATATCTTCTAGTGTCACTATTTCTTCATTTATAATATCACACTTGTATTTCTTTAACTTATTAAAGAAATCTATTACACTTACTATATTTCTAGTAACACCACTATTAATAAGATTATCTATATATTGAAAACACATATCAGCATCACTTACACTAAACATCATCTTTATCATATTAAATAGATTAACTTCTTCACTTGTAAATATCTTTTTACCATCTTTAGTAAAACTACTTAACATATCACTTTCAAAAACATCACATATTTCTTTTATAGTACTTACTTCTAACCATCCACTTATACCATTCTTATCATATCCTTTATTAAATAGATAATTACATAGTATATTTTTATAAACATCACTTTCTTTAACACCAGATAGTTCATTTATAAGTTTCTTTAGAAGTGACACATCATATACAGATAGTTCATTCATCTTTGTTATATTCATATAGTTACCACTAGTAGATAATAAATCTATTAAGTTATTTGTTTCTTTTTGACTTAAGTCTTTATTCTCTATATCTATCATTATTTCTTTATAATAATGATAGTTTTCTACTGCTTTATATAGTGACTCTTTATTTTCTCCATATATTTCTTTATATATATCATAGTATCTTTTAAATATTTCTCTATTCTTATCACTCTTAACTATAAATAATAATGATGACATATTAACAAAGTTATATTTAGAATAGTCTTCTAATAATTCTTTATTTATAAAGGATAGTCTATCATCATATATCTCTAATGAACCTATATCATATATATTAGTACTTATTGTTATTTCTTTTGAGTAAGCTACTGTTAGTAAATCAGTAAGTAATTTAAGAGATGCTTCATGAGGTCTTCCCTTTTCACCTTTATGAAGTAAACACATTCCGATATATAATGTAATCTTCTCAGGATTATTCTTTTCCATTATCTTTTTATTGAATAAAACCTTAAAGAAATCAAATAGGCTCTCATAATCAACACTATAATCATATCTATTTATATTTTCTAAAAGTTCACTATACATCTTATTTATTACTTTATAAAATCTATTATATTTTTCTATACCATAATATGCCTTAAATAGATTTAAACACCTAGAATCACAATCTATTATTATATTTTCTTTTATTTCTATATCTGTATCATTATTATAAACAGGAACTATATATGGAAGCACATAGTTAACATCTATATTTATAAGCAACATTATTTGTTCTATACTTAATCCTTGTATTATCTTTATTAATCTTTTAGTATATTGATATGTCATATTATTACTATTAGGGTCAAATCTAAATAATTTCCCTTTAGCATTCACAAGTCCTATATTAAGGAAAATATCTACTATATCATTTATACTTTTATGTTCTATTCCTTCTAGTATTCCATATATTACTTCTTGATCATTTTTAAGATTAGAAAGATTAACATATTTAATTAGTTTAATATCATATTTTAATATTTCAATTAATACTTCATTACTCAAATAATTTATCATAAATGGATATTCTTTTATATATTCCATTTGTACATCTATACCCATAGTATTTATTAAACTAAAATCTTCTTTAATCTTATCTATTTGTCTTTTTATATAGTTATCTCTAGCACTACCACTTATATACATATTAAATCTTTCATCTTCGGCATACTTATTTTGTATATTTTGACTAGCATATTTAATAAACATTGGATTTACTACTATTACGAATTCCCATTGTCTATCAGTTAATTTATCTTTTATTTTATTAAGCAAGTCTTCAGTAGCTTTTAAATCACTATTAGAAAGAACAGTTATTACTTCTTTTAAATCTTCCATATATAATTTAGCCACATCTTCAGGTTGACTAAAATATAATTTTAAATATGAAATATATTCTTCATTATCTAAATCAAGTACATTACTATTCATAAAGAATTTATTGTTTTTAAGCCAATCACTTACTAAGCTCTTACGTGCTTCCACACTTCCATATCTAAACATAGATAAGTTACTATTAAGTCTAGACTTTTGAAATTCTAAAGGAAGTATTCTTATTAAAGATGGATGATGAAAAAATAAGTAACTTAAAACAATTTCATTATTTTCAAATTCTTTAGTATTTAAGTATATTTGTTCTATATCTTTATCACTTTTATTACCAAGACTTTGAATGAAATCATTTGCCTTCTTTTGTACTTGTCTACTTTTCATTTCTTTAAATAGTGACATATATCCACCTCTATTATCACTTTTTATTATAACAAAATTCATTCTAAATTAATAGTAATTTTTCATATTAAAACGTGATTTTCATCCCCTAAAATCACGTTGTCTATTTATTTCATATAAACATGCTGTTGTCGCACAAGCTATATTAAGTGAATCTATTCCCGCCTTCATAGGTATTTTAACAGAATCATCACATCTTTCATTATAATATCTACAAAGTCCATCAGTTTCATTACCTATTAAAAGTAACACAGGACCAGTAAAGTCATAATCTTGTATTCTATTATTTGATTGAAGTGATGTAGCCACTACTTTAAGATTATTATATTTATTTTTTAATGTTTTAACTATATTATCAAATTCACTATTACTTGATATAAATGTAAGTGGCACTTTAAAGAAAGAGCCCATAGTGGCTGTTATGACTGTATGATCATACACGTCTACACTATGACCAGAATAATATATTTCTTCAACATTTAGTGCATCAGCACTTCTAATAATAGTACCCAAAATTCCTTCTTAGAAAGTCTATCTACTAATAATATTATAGGATTTTCAGAAAGCTTAGCATCTTTTTTATCTTTCATTTTAACGATTGCTAAAATTTCACTAACGTCTTCTTTATCACTAAGTTTATTCATAAGTCCTCTACTCAATACATAGTTATAGTCTGCATTATGAAGTATACTCTTAGCCCAAGAAGATAATTTAACATCCTCAGAATAAATAAATGCATCTATTTCCCAATTATTATTTAAAGCATCCTTTATATTTTGAACACCCTCTACAAAGAACTTCTTCATTTGAGTTCTCTTAGTTCTATTATCTTTAAGAGCAACTATTTGTTGAAATATAGAATTATCTTTACCTACTTTTATTACTTTCATATTTACCTCTATTTTTTAGTTAAATACTTATGATTAGCAGCAATACTCTTTATACCTACTCCATGAGAAAAAGCAATAGTTGCTATACCACCACTTATCTTTATAACAACGCCTTCGCCAAATACTGTATGTATTACATTGTCTCCTGCTTTAATTCCATCACTACTTGCATTATTATTATACATATTACCTATTACTTTTTTTGTTCTCTCATCATTTCTTACTGACATATTTGTCTTATTTATTAAACTATCATCTATTTCTTTAATGAATCTACTTTCAACAGTACCACTAGTTTTACCAAAAATAGTTCTTTGTCTAGCACTCAACAAATATAGAACACTCTTAGCTCTAGTAATACCTACATAACAAAGTCTTCTCTCTTCCTCTAACTCACTAGCACTTTCAAAACTTCTACTATGAGGGAATATTCCTTCTTCCATTCCAAGAATAAACACAACATTAAATTCAAGTCCTTTCGCACTATGAAGAGTCATTAAATTAACAGCATCTTTATTCTCCTTATATTGTCCAGCATCACTTACTAACAATATATTTTCAAGGAATGTTGATAAATCATAAACACCGCTTTCTTCAAAAGCAACTGCAACAGACTTAAATTCATTTAAGTTTTCAATCTTAGCATCACTTTCAAGTGATTTATCAAGTTCATATTCAGCACGAAGTCCACTCTTTACAAGCACGTCTTCTATCAAGTCAGATAAACTAAGTTCCTTAGCATCCTCTTGTAACTCAAGTATCAACTTCTTAAATTCATATTCTTTACCACCATCTATCGCATCAAACATAGATATGTTATTAAGCATAGCCTTATTACGAATATTCTCTATTGTTTTAGTTCCAATTCCTCTCTTAGGTGTGTTAATTGCTCTTTCTAAACTAACTGAATCATTAGAATTATACACTAAATTTAAGTATGCAATTAAATCTTTAATTTCTTTTCTACTATAAAAGTAATAACTACCTATAATATTATATGGAATATTACTTCTTACAAAAGCTTCTTCTATAGTTCTACTTTGAGCATTAGTTCTATATAAAACAGCAAAATCACTATATTTATAGCCCTCTTTCATCATCTCTTTTATTTTGTTTATTACAAAAGAGCTTTCCTTAATTTCATCTTCAAGTCTTACATATTCTATCTTTTCTCCATCACCACTAGATGTCCATAGATTTAGTTTAGTACCTTCTCTATTATTCTTGATAACTGAGTTAGCAGCCTTAAGTATTGTATTAGTACTTCTATAATTCTCTTCTAAAAGAACAACTTTAGCATTCTTATAATCTTTTTCAAAGTTTAGTATATTTCTATAATCAGCATTTCTCCATGAATATATAGATTGATTAGCATCTCCTACTACAAAGATATTATGATATTTACGAGCAAGCAACTTACATAACTCATATTGAATACTATTAGTATCTTGATATTCATCAACTAATATATATTGAAATCTTTCTTGATATTTTTCTAGAATATCTTTTCTATTTCTAAATAGTTCAACTGGTTTTAAAAGTAAATCATCAAAGTCAACAGAATTATTTTCTTTAAGAAGCTTAATGTATTTTTCGTATACAAAAGATATTACTCTATCTTCATCTCTTAAGAATAATTTAGAGTATTCTAAAGGACTAATACCATCATTTTTAGCACTACTTATTCTAGATATAATATGTTTTATATCATAGTTAGCTGGATCATAAGAATTATCTTTTAATATTCTTTTAATTAGTGCTTTAGTATCATCAGTATCAAGTATTGTAATATTAGAAGTATATCCTATATCAGCATAATTTTCTCTTAATATTCTAAGACCAAATGAATGAAATGTACCAATAAATATAGAATCAGCAATACTATCTAATTTTGCTTCAACTCTTTCTCTCATTTCCTTAGCTGCTTTATTAGTAAATGTAATCGCAAGTATATTATATGGACTTACTCCTTCATCTATTAATTTTATTATTCTTTCAGTTAATACTCTAGTTTTACCACTACCTGCTCCTGCAAGAACTAAACAAGGTCCTTCCTTGTGATTAACCGCTTCAATTTGTTTGTCATTTAACATCATAATAATTACCTCTTAATCATTATAACATTATCAAACACTATAAGATAGCGAACAAATGAAATTTTTATTTTTTTAAATTTCGGAAAAAATATAAAATTAAATTTTCAAAGAATTTTCATTAATTTTTGAATAGTTTTTTCCTAGAAAAAAATTCAATTTTGTTACATTTAAGTACCTTCAAAATTGAATTTTACCTTTTTGACACAATTTTTCATATGTGTTAAATTACATATCGAAGCGTTTAGGACGTCATCTCTTAAACTTATTCTAGAAATATTGTAAAGGAGATGGTATAAATGAATAAAAAGAATCTATTAATAGCTGCATTAATATTCATTATAATACTTTTGATTGTTGTTATTCTTATAATGTCAATTAAAAACGTCTAACCTAAGTTAGACCAAAACACTATGTGATGACGTCCAACTCAGGGGGTTAAACGCTTCACTAACAATAATATATCATAGTTTACCATCAAAGTAAATTATTTATTAATAAAATTTTCTACAATCTTATATATTTCAGTACTGGGGGTTGCTTCTACAGTACCAATTGTTTTATGGTTATCTAGTTAATACTTCTCAAGTTTTTGATTTATCTATTACTTTGTATATATCCTTATTTATAATTGAATAAATATCTACATTCTTTTCATAATTCCAATTAGTAGTTGTTGCATTAAATGAATACAAAGTTTCTCTAATCCTTAATCTTCTTCTTTAACATATAGTTTTTCAAGAAATTCATTAGAGAAATCTTGTAATCTTTCATCCTGAAGTGCTATACCTTTATACTTTTTTTCTTTTCTTGAACATAACACCTAATATCCCTGTAATAACTATCACGCCTATTCCATCAAATATCCAATACACATTTTGTCAATTCACTCAAATATACTACTCATACAAAACCTACTATACTACTACTTATTCTATTGCCTTAACAATTTCTTCAACACATTTCATTATTTCATCATAATCAATGTCATTCGCATATTCGTATTTTTTCTTATATGAATTCCATCTATTTTTAATAATCTCACTATCTTTTAATATTGCTATAGTTTCTTCAATATTTCCAGTATAATTTCTCTTTTCAAATGTTTTATCTATTGCCTTATGTAAATCACCTATTTTAACATCGTTCCAACCCTTAGTATATATCAAATATAAATCATAATAATCTCTTATTCTACTGTTAGCTTCAGCCCTTCTTAAAATTGTTTCTAGCTTTTCTGCAATTACAGTTTCAATATTATATGACCATACATTAACATAGCTATCCCCTAATATTGGACGATACTTATATACAATTGGTTTTGGTGTGATAGGATCTCCTGTCGCTATATCGATTTGAAAATTTTCTCTAATTGTCTCTATCTTTACATTTAAAATAACTCTAAATCCACCATATTGATCTTCTTCGCGTATGTTACCAATTTCTATAAAACTTATTAAAGCACCATCATTAATATCTATTGCAATAATA
>CAKONA010000042.1 GCA_934096785.1 uncultured Bacilli bacterium
CTACTATACATTACCACTTCTTGATAATAATAAAATATATAATAGTTTAACTAAAGTCTACGAAGTGTTCACTTCACTTAGTAAAGAATTCATGAAAGACTTTAATAGTGATATAGAACTATATCTATCAGATAAAATAATATCAAAAGAATTAACTAAACCAAATGGTTATTCACTTTTAAAAGATAATAAATACATAATAGCAATAGATACAAACTCTACACTTGAAAGTACTTTATATCATGAACTAATGCATATTATAGAAAATAAAATGTCTACATTAAATCCTTTTAGTAAATGGAACAAACTAAATCCTAAGAACTTTAAATATAATAATTCATACACAGATGAAATGGATAATAGGTATACAATTTCAAGTAATGAAGACATCTACTTTATAGATTCATACTCAAAAACATATGAAAGTGAAGATAGAGCAAGAATCTTTGAAACTATATGTACAAGTAATTCATTAAAAAATTATCCGCATATAGAAAAGAAAGCAAAGTACTTAAGAGAAGAAATCTTAAAAGTATATCCTAATCTTAAAATATTAGTTGACAAAAATCAATAATAGATTATAATAATTCGCACAGGGGAGTATATTATGATATTGTCAATATTAGAAAGATATGTAAGCTTATCAATAAGCAAAATCAAATTAGAAAGATTGTTAGATAGTGCTGTTGGTAATGAAGAAGTTGAAAACATTGAAAAAGATTTAAGAATTGTAAAGGCATCAATAGATTATATGCATGAAAAGATAATTAATAAGATTTCATTCTTAACAATGGAAGAATTAAACGATTTAAGTAAATGCTTAGAATTTAAAACTAAAACTATTAAATCAGAAATGAATGAAACTGTAACACTTCTTAAAATGTCAACAACTAATAAAGAAGTTGCATTAAAGAATAAAGACAGCATAGCAGTTAAAACATATAATGGAATTATTGATGATGCAGTTCATAAAAGAGAAGAACAACAAGAAGAATTAAGTTGTTACAATAACACATTGACATTATGTCTTAAAATAAGAAATGCAAGAGATTTGACTAAATTTTAAAATTTGGTCATTTTTTATTGACAATTTTTTTTAGTGTAATATAATTAATATGAAATATGTTTCACATAAGAAAGGAAAGTTATGAAAGAATTTATTACAGTAAAAAACTTAGTTAAGACTTATAAAGTAGGAACTAAGAACTTTAACGCCTTAGATGGTGTTAGCTTTGATATTAAGAAAGGAGAATTTGTTTGTATATTAGGTCCAAGTGGAGCAGGTAAATCAACTCTATTAAACTTACTTGGTGGAATGGACACAGCAACAATTGGTTCAATCATTGTAGATAATGAAAATATTGAAAAATATAATAAGAATGAACTAACTACATATAGAGCAGAAAACGTAGGATTTATCTTCCAATTTTATAATGTACTTCCAACTCTTACAGTACTTGAAAATGTAGATATCGTAAAAGATATTGTAAAACATCCTAAAAATAGTAAAGAAATACTAGCAAGTGTAGGACTTAAAAATCATATGAATAAGTTTCCAAATCAATTAAGTGGAGGAGAACAACAAAGAGTATCAATCGCAAGAGCCATTGCTAAAAACCCAAAAATATTACTTTGCGATGAACCAACCGGAGCACTTGATTCTAAAACAGGAGTAGAAGTACTAAAATTATTAAAAGAACAATGCAAAGAAGAAAATGGTGAAAACACAGTTATAATCGTTACACACAACTCACTAATCGCACAAATCGCAGATAAAATAATTAGAATAAAAAATGGTAAAATAGATGACATTGAAATAAATAAACATCAAAAAAATATAGATGAGGTAGTATGGTAATATGTTAAAGAGAAAAATGCTTCGTGATATAAAATTAAACTTATCACAATTCTTTACAATCTTCTTAATGGTTTTAATCGGAGTAATGGCATATGTAGGTATAGAAGCATATATGGGTGGTATGCAAGAAACAGCTGATAAATTCTATAGTGAAAATAACCTACAAGACTTAAACATTATAGGAGAAAACTTCACAAAAGATGATTTAAAGAAGATAAAAGAAATTACAAATGTAAAAGATGCTGAAAGAATACTTAGTCTAACCGCAACATCATCAAATAACAAAACAATACTTCTTAACTTTATAGAATCTAATAACATATCAAAATTCTATATAGTATCTGGAGAAAAATTTAATGTTAATAAAAAAGGAATATGGCTTGATGCATTCTATGCTGAAAAGAACAATCTTAAAGTAGGTGATGAAATAACAATTAAATATGACACGTTCACCCTTAAAGAAAAAATACTTGGTCTTATAAATGTACCGGATCATATCTATGATGTAAAAGATGAATCAGAACTATATCCTGATAGAAAAAATCTAGGTTTCGCATACGTATCAATTAATGAAATGCCTGAAAGCTACATCAAAGAAAAAGCAATGAAAGAAATGGGGATAACAGATGAAAAGATATTTAATAAATATGTAAAAGATTTTGATTATAAAGATTATCTTGTGTTTAACTATGTAATGGTTGATGTAAATAAAAAGTCAAACGTTAGTAAAGTAAAAAATGAAATTGAAAATAATGTAAAGAACACCTTAGCCGTAATTAAAATAGAAAACACTGCTTCTTATCTAACATATCAAGGTGAAATAAACGAAGGTAAAACATATGTAGGAGTATTCTCAGGTTTATTCTTACTTATCGCAATGCTTTCAGTCATAACAACAATGACAAGAGTTGTAAACAAACAAAGAACACAAATAGGTACATTAAAAGCACTAGGATTTAAAGACTCAAAAATAATTATGCACTACGTAAGTTATGGATTCTTTATCTCACTTATCGCTTCAATATGTGGAATACTACTAGGATACTTCTTTATTGGTAAAACATTCATTGGACTAGAAATGTCATTTTTTGAAATACCTAATGGTAAACCAATAATAATTATGAAAGACTTTATAGTTTCAGCTTTAGTAGTACTAGTAACATCATTCATCACATATTTAACTTGTAAAAACATTCTTAAAGAAAATGCCGCAGAAACATTAAGAAGTAAACTTCCTAATGTAAAAAAGAATTCATTTAATATAACAACAAAAGGTATATTTAAACACATGAGTTTTCAATCAAAATGGAATATAAGAGACATTTTAAGAAACAAAATGAGAACAATTATGGGTATAGTTGGAGTAACAGGCTGCTGTATGTTAATCGTAACAGCCTTCGGTATGTTAGATAGTCTTAACTACTTTATAAAACTTCAATTCACTGACCTATATAACTTTAAATACAATTTATCTCTTAATACAACTGACTTAGATGAAATAAAAAATATTACAAATAAATATGGAAACAACACATCACAAAGCCTTGGCATTGAATTTATTAACAATGATGATAAAGTATCAAATACAATCTTTGTAGATGACTCAAATAACTATGTAAGATTCGTAGATAAAAAGAATAAATTTATGAAGTTAGAAAGCAATGATGGAGTATATATAACATACAAACTTGCCGAGAAATATAATCTAGAAATAGGGGATACTATTAAATGGCACATCTATGGAGATGATAAATACTATGAATCTAAAGTAGTTGGATTCAATAAAGACCCTCAAAATCAAATAATAACAATGAACAAAGCATATTTAGAAAGTCTAAACATCAAGTATACACCTGATACAGTATACACAAATAAAGATTTAAGTAACACAAAGAGTATCAAGAATGTAGAACTTATTCAAGATAAGATAGCCTTAGAAGAAGGCATGAACAACATGCTTAACACAATGAAAACAATGATAGTTCTAATTATAGGTATCGCCATCGTTTTAGGTTCAGTTATTATCTATAACTTAGGAATATTATCCTTTACTGAAAAACAATATCAATTTTCAACACTAAAAGTTTTAGGATTCAAAGGTTCTAAAATAAAGAAAATATTTATTAAACAAAATAACTGGATAGCAATTATATCAATTATTCTAGGTCTTCCATTTGGATACACTTTAGTTGATTGGCTATTTAAAGAAGCAATTGAAGAACACTATGACTTCCAAGCATATATAACACCACAAACTTATATAATATCTGCATTAGGTACATTCATAGTTTCATATGTTGTATCCAAGTTTTTAGCAAGAAAGGTTAACAATATAGATATGGTTAGTAGCCTAAAAGGCAATGAATAGTGTATAATATTAAATGGACGTGATATTATGAGTAAAATAAGAGAACCTATTAAAAAGACATCAATAGCTAAAAAAGAAAAAATAATTGAAAAAGGCTTTGAACTAATGTGTAACAAAGGATACCATAACGTAACATGTGTAGATATCGCACATTATGCAGAAGTATCAACTGGAATAATCTATCAATATTTCAAAGATAAAAGAGATATATTCCTAAGTGGTACTAAAGATTATGCTAATAAAATAATGTTTCCAATGTTAGACATGATGACTAATAAAAAAATAGATAAATCTAATCTTAAAGATACACTAAGTAAAATGATAGATATTTTTATTAAAACACATACAATAAAAAAAGAAGCTCACGAAGAATTAATGGCAATGACTTGTTTAGACAAAGATGTTGCTAAAATATTCAAAAATAGTGAACTTAAAATGACAAGACAAATATCTGAATTATTAGTTAACAATGGCTTTGATAAAACAAACATTGAAGAAAAAGTACATATTGCTACTAATATAATAGATAATTATTGTCATGAAGTAGTCTACCACAAACATAAAGATTTAGATTACACTGCTATGAAAGAAGAAATACTTAATATAATAATTAACATGCTATAATAAAAACCGCAAACTATTGCGGTTTTTTCATGGTTAATATTTTTCCTTTAAATCTTCCATTATATGGTTCGCCATCTAACTCACCATCAAGATATACAACACCATCATATATACATTCAGTTTCTTCCTTTTTAACATCAACTTTAATTCCAGCTAAATAATTAACAACTTTATCAACATAATGGGACTCTTCCATATATTTAGCAGCTTCTTCCTTACTAATACTTCTAATTCCTAAAGCAGCATCATAATCTGATACTAGTGATAATCCACTAAATATTTCACATGCTTCATGATCATTACCAACCGCAACTAAATATTTAGGTAATCCTGCTTTTCTATATTCCATGGTAGTCTTTTCATGATGTTGATCAAGTTTTTCATGAGGCATTTCTTCCCACATCCTAGTTGAATAAATAAGTTTAACTCTTTGACTTTCTAATTCCATAAATCTAGGATAATATTCCTTTGCTATATCATATAATGATTTACCTTCTAATTTTATATTTTCTTCTACAATAGGTATTAAATAATATTTCATAACATCACTTCTTTCAAAAAATATATTATCAAAATACATATTAAATGTAAATCATTTACATATTTTAATACACAATTATTTTGAACATGCTATACTTAAAGTGGAGGATATTATGGCAACATTTGAAGAATTGAAAACAAGGTACAATAGTCTAATAAGTGACACATTAGATAGAAATAAACAAATTATAATAGATTCACTAGTAGACTATTATGGTGAAAACCATCGTAATATTATAGAACACAGATATAATGAAATAGTATTCGTATATTATGTTTATTGGGATACGATAGACTTTATTATGAAAGACTATATCACACCTTTAAACGAAGAAGAACTAAAAGATATAGTCGAACTAGCAAACTCAAGAACAGCAAAGCCAAATAAACAGAAAAAAATCTTCAGCATAACTGATAAAAGAAATGATATTCCGGATAATTTTATTGGTATAACAAATGAAAAGTTATTGAAAAGCAAAACTATAAGACGTTACTTGAAAGAATGTTGCGAAAAAATACATGCCATGTCTTATCTTATGGGCGACCCTATAAATCCATATAGAATGGTTTCATTCCAAGTTCTTCCTTTACCAGAAGATGCAATAATACATGAAATAAATCACTCAATAACTAGAAATCAACTTTTATATACAATAAGAGGTTTAACAAATATAGATGAAGTATCAAAAATAGGAATAAACACATTTAGTCTAAAAGACAATGATAAAATTGATGAATCTATAATAGAAGAACTTCTAAATGATTTATCAACACTAATCATAACAAGAAAATTTAAAAGTAGAGGTGGAGATTTAACACCATTTTGTAAGAATCTTCCATTCTCACTTCCATATAGGGATAACTTTTATTTAATAGAAGCCTTTTATAATGTTTTTGAAGATTACATTAAAGAAGCAAGAATATCCGAAAACAAGAATATACTTATTAATAAAGTAGGTAAGGAAAATTATGAAGAACTAGCTGCTTTAGTTTCAACATATTATACAATTGATACAACAAAGATAGAAGAAAGAAGAAAAGAGGCAGTGCCAAAAATAAAAAGCATTGTTGAAAAGATGGAACTACATGCAAGTAAAACGCATGATTTAACGCAAGAAGAGTTAGAAGACTACTATGAATCATTAAGAAGAAAAGGAAAGAATATAAGAGTTTTAAATGAACTAAAACCTATTGATAAACCAAAATCAATGTAATTATATATAACAAATTAATGGAGGTAACATGGCTATATTTGAAGAATTGAAAACAAGGTATAATGTTCTAGTAAGTGAAACATTAGAAAGAAACAAGCAAACTATTATAGATTCACTAGTAGACTATTATGGTGAAAACCATCGTAATACTATAGAACACAGATATAATGATATAGTATACGCATATTATATAGACTGGGAAACAATAGATTTCATCATGAAAGACTATATCACACCGCTTAATAAAAGTGAATATCAATCTATAGTAGACCTATCAAATTCAAGAGAAAAGAAACAAAGTAAACTAAAAAAATTCTTTAGCTGGAATAACGAAACAAGAAAAGATATGCCAGATAACTTTATTGGTATAACAAATGAAAGCCTATTAGATAATCCACGCTGTAAACGTGAAATAATAGATTGCTGTAGAACAGGAGACCCTCTATCAACTTCATTAGGTGACCACACAAATCCATATAGAATAGTTTCATTCCAAGTTCTTCCTTTACCAGTAGATGCAATAATACATGAAATAAATCACTCGATAACAAGATTCAATCTTTCATACTATGTAGATAAACGTAAACTTACAAATATAATAAGGAAAACCGGAATAAGTGTAACAATATCTAGTATTAAAAGTGATGAAGTAATAATGGAAGAATTACTAAATGACAAAACTGCATTAGAAATAACAGATATATTTAAAAAGAAAGGTGGAGACCTAACACCATTTTGTAAAGATATACCATTTGTATTCCCTTATAGAAAGAACTTCTATTTAATAGATGACTTTTATAATGAATTTAAAAGTTACATCAAAGAAGCAAGAATAACTGAAAACAAGAACATACTTGTTAATAAAGTAGGTAAAGAGAATTATGAAGAATTAAGAAACTTAATAACAGAATACTACACAAATGATATTGATAAGATAGAAGAAATAAAAAAAGAAGCAGAACCTAAAGTTAAAAAGTTAATTGAAAAAATGAAATTACACGCAAGCAACACAAGAAAAATAACAAAAGAAGAGTTAGAAGACTACTATAATTCTTTAAGAAGAGAAGGCAAAACAGTTACTATTTTAAATGAATTCGAACCATATATTAGCAATGAAGACAAGCCTAAATCACTATAATTTATATTTTTATCAAAAAAAGTACAAATTTTTGTTGACATGCTAGATATCTTCTAGTATAATTAATTATGCAATTCAGGAAAGCAAAAACTTTCTATGCAGGTGTAGTTTAATGGTAGAACTTCAGCCTTCCAAGCTGCTAACGTGGGTCCGATTCCCATCACCTGCTCCATTTGAAATCAACTTACGGACTTAAAAGTTCGTGAGTTTTTATTTTATATAAAACTTTAAAAGTTCTCTTTCTAGAAAGGAGGACTTTTTTCATGCTTGAATTTAAAGTAATTGAAAATTTAAAATCTAATAAAGATTTAACTAACATCTTAAAAGACTTTAAATATAAGGTTAAATTAGGACAAATTAAAACTATCTTGCACACCAACTTACAAGTAATAATACCTACTGAATACAAAATTACATATCCTACTACTCTTACAATACTTGAATACAAAGTTAATGAA
>CAKONA010000043.1 GCA_934096785.1 uncultured Bacilli bacterium
TCTCACGTAAGTTCTTAGAGAAATTAGATGCAAGGTTAGCGATAATGTAACCTACTACTACAGAAGATGCGAAACTAAGAAATGCACATCCAAGCATTAATGCTCCTTCTTTTAATATTTCTTTAACTGTTCCATTTAACTGTACAAGTTCTGTTATTTTACTCATATAATCAGGTATTTTAAGTTCTAACCATACTTGTAAAACTATAAATATACAACTTATAAATATAAATAACCAGTCTTTCTTTTCTAAGTTTTTAAATAATTTTAACATTTTTCTCTCCTTTTAAATTATCTTGTATTTGATTAGTTACTTTAAAGAATATTTCTAAGTCTTCAGGATTAATATTACTTTCTAATAAGTTTTCAAATTCTTGTGCTTTCTTTTTCATTATTTTATCAAGTTTTAATCCTTTGTCTGTTAGTTTAATTTCTTTACTTCTTAAGTCACTTTTAGAACTATCACTAGTAATAATACCATTTTTAATCATAGTACTTATAATACCAGAAACTGTGGACTTTCTAACTCCTAGTTTCTTTTCTATATCTTTTTGATATATAGTATTATTCTTGTTCTTAATTAAATATTTTATTATTACTATTTGAGCTGGTGTTAAATTATAGATAGAGTTTTTATTCATAGAAATTATTTTTCTTACGATTAGACTATCTATTTTTTTAATCTCTAAGCTAATACTTTTTTCTTTCATAATATCATTCCTTTGGTTAGGTAACTAACAAAATAATTATACCCATTTAATATTATATGTCAATAATATAAAGTATGTTTTCACATAACTTTCAAATATGAAAGATAGTTAGCTTTCGCTAACTATACTTTGCACTTCTTCTTATCTTTGCTTCTTCTTATAGCGGAGCCTAAGCTTCTTCCTAGTTCTAATGCTAATGTTACACATTTAACTAAAGCATTAATGACTGTACCAGAAATAGCCCCTGCTTTAATCATAATCAGTTCTTGTGGTTCCATAATTACATTTTAAAGGTCTTATGAAGCCATCTATTAAACCAATTAGAAATGAGACTAATGTTGATCCAATACCTGCTGCTAACCAATTTGTACCTCCTTTAATACTAACTAATTCTTCTTTTGTCATAAGACTTTACTCCTTTCTAATTTATATTTGTCTTTAAACATAGAAATTATTTCTTCTTTATGACTAATATAAATAATAGTTTTGTCTTTGAAATAACTAAATAACTTATTAATTATTTCTTTTTCTTCTTCTACACCTACTTCACTTAAAGCTTCATCTAAAATAATAAATTCACTATCTTTTAAGATGCTTCTTGCTAAAACTATTTTTTGTCTTTCACCACCTGATATATTAAAGCCATCTTCTTCTATAATCATATTGTTTCTTAACTTATTACTGTTTCTTAAGTTATCTAAATTACATAAATGTATTACTTCTTCATAATCATTATCATTTATCTTTCTATCATAAATAATGTTATTCTTTAAAGTATCATTTAATAAATAGTTATTTTGAGAAACATAAGTAAAACTATTTGATATAGTATTAGAATTAATATCTTTTAAGTTCTTATTATCAATTAATATTTCTCCATTATAGTCATCTATATACTTTAAGAGAATCTTAATAATAGTACTTTTACCATTACCACTACTACCATAAAGTAAGAACTTACTACCATAATCTATCTTAAAAGAAATACTCTCAAATAAATTATTAAGACCATTCTTATAACTTAGATTATTAATAATAATATCTCCATTAATAAGTTTAGTAGTTGATAATTCTTCTTTAGTAGTTACTAGTAATAAATCATTAATTCTTCTATAAACATTCTTTATATAATTAATATTTGGTTCTAATTCTAATATACTCTTTAAAGGATCTGTAAAATAGAATATTAATGAATTAAATAATAAGAAGTTACCAATAGTAATAATATTCTTATGAATAAATATAGAACTAATAAATATTGAAAAGATATAAGTAAGGTTTGTTGTGCAGTCCTTTAATAATGATTGATTTAATAATGAGGTTTTGTATCTTTTATATTGATATTCATTCTTAATACCAGCCATTTCTATCTTTTTAAGAGTGTAGTTCTTCATATTAAGATTTTTATTTATTTCATAGCTATATATACTTTCATTAAGAGTACTTTGATAATTAGATTCACTTATTAAAGTATTATCCATATTCTTATTATTAGGTATTTTATATATTAAGACTATAAAGATATAAAGTATTATTTCTAATATATAAATAAGAAATAATTTAGAATTGATTTTTAAGAGTAATATCATACTTATTAAGACTAATAATAGATTAGTTGATACTGTTAATATTATTTCAGTAAAAGACGTTCTAAAGTCCTTTAAATCATTTATTCTAGATATTACTTCAGCAGTAGATTTATTCTTGAAGAATTGGTAAGGAAGATTAAAAAGTTTCCTTATAACATCATTATTAAGATAAACGGATACATTAGAATCTATGTCAATAATTAACCTACCCCTGATATAATTTAAATAATTCTTAAATAATGATGTTAATAAAAACATAATAGTTAGTTTAACTAAAATATTAAATTTATAATTAGGTAATATGTAATCTATAACTATTAATGTATAATAATTAAGAATAATACTAATCATAATTAATAGAATTGATAAGATAATTAATTTTCTTATCTTAGGTAATTCTATATTAACATATGAAAAAATACATTCTAGTAATTTGTTTTTATCACTATAGTTATTTACCTTCTTAACTGGATAAATAACTATAGAATTATTTTGATACATAGATTTGAATTCTTCATGTGTTATTTTAGTTATACTACTAGACGGGTCCATTATAGTTAAATGACCTTTAGAAGTTTTATAAACAACGATGAAGTGGTACATATTATTCTTTATAATATGACATATTATTGGGAAAGACACATATCCACTTATTATTTCATCTGATGTATAATGTACTCCATAGCCATCAAAACCATAGTTTCTGCTTCCGTTAATTATATTGTAAGCATTGGAGCCATCTAGGTCTGTTTTAAGAGTAAATGTGACTTCTTCGTGTGAGGCCTCACATCCATAATATTTCATTATAGATAATAAACACGAAGGACCACAGTCTTTTAAACCATTTTGTCTAACTATAAGTTTCTTGTTTAACATTTTAACCCTCCTATTATTATAGTTAGCCAAAAGTTTTAAAAACACTTCTTTTTTCTACAAATTTTTAAAAAAAATTAGTAGAATTTGATTTTCTACTAATTAATGTTCTTTTTAACCTATTCTGAATGCTGGGGAAATTGTATATACAAATTCATCTGTGTACCAACTTATTTTTCTACTACTTATTACTTCAAAACCTGTACCCAAGCCGTCTGCGGTTCTCAACCATTGAATGCAACTTCTGTACGTAGTATATGAACATTTTTTTTCAGTTTTTGTTGTAAGTTCAGTTGTTATTCCTTTTTCACTATAATAATCAAGCTGTCTTGATAAATCATTTGCTTTATTTCTACCATTTGATAATTTCCATATTTCATTTGAAGCCAATAGATATAGTTTATCTGTTGATGTGAAATTTGCAGTGTCGACGTCATTTTTTCCATATCCAGATACAACCTTAGTATCAATTATCGCATTTCTTAATTCAATGGGAAGTTTATTATATATTGTTTCATTTACATATGAATACATATTACTTGCAGGCCAACCGCCAACATTAGTATTTGTGCCATTCATAACATGTTCATCTATAACATCTGCAAATTCTACTACAAAGCCACAAGCACTTTGTGAGAAGCCATCTGTTGAACATTCACTTGGTGTTGATTTGTTTGCTATTCTAACTGTGTGTGTTCCTAAGTCACCTAGGTCTACTTCTTTAGTATCTCCAATATTATATGTATCAGTATTACCTGCTCTTACATTTTCTGCAATTTGTGTCCATGATGCTTCTGCGAATGGTAAGTTTCCTGGTAGGAATTCTCCTTGAATATCAAGGTTACCTACGAAGTATGTACTTTGTGCTTGGTTAGGTGTTTTGTTATCTAAGTATAACCATAAGAAATAGATTGCTGATTCACCTGCTTCAAGTGTGTCTCCTTTGTAAATAATGCTATTTTCTAAATCACTAAATGATGAAATATATGTTTTTTCTAAGTCTGTGTCTTTGCCAGTTAGTGTTTGATCGATTGCTTGTGCGTCTAAAACATTTGCATCTCCATCTCCATTAATGTCAGCTAATTCTATTTGATCATCTGTTAATTCTGCTGCGAATACTACTGCTTTTCTGATTAGGTCTGAATCATTTTTGTTTACGATTCCATCCATGTTAACATCGCCCATTTGGTATTCTGAACCCGGGGCTAGTACTCTTTTTCTAATAGCTATTTTTAGGTGAGAACCATATAAATCTGTTAATCTTTTGAATTCAGAGTAGTCTCCTGTTGGAAGAAAGTCTGTATCTTCGTTTAGTTTTATTGTTATAGTTGCTTCGATTGAACCAGTGTTTTCTACTTTAAAGATGTAAGGTGTTGTGTTTGAATAAGACCCATCATTTGGATAAGGGAAAATTGATTCTGGTATGGTACTTCCATCTTGTTTTGTAGTACCTATTAATTGTCCCATATTTTGATAAGTGTTATCACAGCTTAAATCACTACAGAATGAAATTGCTAGGTCTCCTGTTTGAACTACATTATTTTCTCCTTCATCTATTTTAAAGAAAGAAGCAAATGATACTCCAATAAATATTATTAGTAGTAATCCTACTGATGTAATTAATGTTATTACTTCTTTTTTTATTATCTTATCTATATACATATAACTCACCTATTCTCTAATAAGAATTATATAATAAAAATGTTTCATAGTCAATTAAACTATGAAACATTTATTTTAGTTTTTTCAAAATATTTATATTTGTTATAATATCTTTATGGATGTATGAAGCTGAAACTAGTGTGTCTACACCTGAATCTACACATAGTTTTCCAGTTTCTTCATTTATTCCACCATCTACAGAAATAGTTGTTTTTAAGTTTTGTCTTTGTATTTCATTTTTGATGTTTTTTATTTTTTTTGGTGTTGTTTCTATAAATGATTGTCCACTTTTACCTGGATGTACGCTCATTACTAGTACTTCGTCTATTTTACTTAAGTATGGATAAAGTAGTTTTTCGTCTGTTTCTGGGTTTATGGCTATACCTACTTTTAATCCATAGCTTTTTATTTCGTTGATTATGCTGTCTATGTCTTTTACTGCTTCGTAGTGGAATGTTATGTTGTTTGTGTTTGGTAGTGCGTAGTCAGTAATGTATTTGGATGGTTTTTCTACCATTAAATGGACGTCAAGTGGAAGTGTAGAATTTCCAATTATTTTTTTTACTTCTGTTATAGTCCATGTTTTGTTTTCAGTGAATTTGCCGTCCATTATGTCTACATGAATGTAGTCAGCTTTAGTGTTATCTAACGTGCGAACTATGTCTTGTGGTTTTATACTACTTGATAGTATTGAAACGCTTACTTTCATATTTTGTTTCCTCCATAAATTTTAGGTAGTTATCATATCTCCATTTTGGTATTTTGTTATTGTTAACTAGTTTTATTATTTCACATCCATCTTCTTTTACATGTGTACATGTTCTATATTTACATGGTTTGTTGAAGTCAGGATAGTATTTCTTTATTTCTTTTGATGGAATATTTATTTCAAGTGAACTGAATCCTGGTGTATCTGCGATAAGTCCATCGTTTACTTCTAGTAGTTCTACAAGTCTTGTTGTGTGTTTTCCTCTGCCTAAAGATAGAGAAACTTCTCCAGTCTTTAGTTTAAGGGAAGCATCAACTCTATTTAAAAGAGATGACTTTCCACTACCTGTTTGTCCACATAAAGCTACTGTTGAATTCTTAAACTCTTTCTTTATTTTAGTTATGCTTGTATTAATATATACTTTTATACCTAGTTTTCTATAGTAATTCATGTATTTCTTTATTTCTGATTTTTCTTTTAATGTAATCATGTCCAACTTAGTAATAATGATTATTGGTTCTATGTTGTTATAGTTTGCAATAAGTAAGAATTTGTCTATTAAGTAATCAGAAAAAACTGGAATAGATGTACTCATTACGATTAGAAGTTTATCTATATTAGCAATGAGTGGTCTTTCCAGATAGTTTTTTCTAGGTTCGACTTTTTCTATTGTTTTATTAGTAACATCTACGATTACATTGTCTCCGACTACTGGAGATATTTTTTGATTACGTAGTTTTCCTCTTGTTCTTGTATCAATTATTGTATTGTTTTCTAATAATACTCTATGTATATATTTGTTAATACATATTATTTTACCTTTCATATTAATCCCCTGTTTCTGTACCTTCTTCTGTATTAGTATCACCTTCTGTTATAGATGCAGGTGCTTTAGCTATTGTTATTACTAGTGTAGCCCCTGGTGTTACTACTGAAGAAGCTGCTCTACTTTGTTTTATTATTGTTCCTTCCGTTACAGTTTCACTTTCTTGATATTTGTATTCTAGTTTAAGTTCATGTTTACTTGCGAATTCTTCTACTTGTTCTAGAGTGTAACCTGATGTGAAGTTTGGATATTTATATTCTACTTTTGGTATAAATATTTTTATTTGACTACCTAGTTTACTTGATTCTCCGGCTTTTGGTTCTGTTCTTAGAACTGTGTCTTCTTTTATGTTTTTGTCTTCGCTTACTGTTTCTTCTTCGACTGTTACATTACAGTTACATTGCGCTTCAATTTTTCCTTTTGCTTCTAGGTAATTCTTTCCAGTGAAGTCTTCTACTATGTATGATGCTTCTCCTGAAGAAATATATATTATAATCTTTGTACCAGTTTTTCTTTTTGAACCTATTTCTGGGCTTGTTGAAACTACTTTTCCTTTTTCAATTGTGTCACTTGCGATGTATTTGTATTCTGTATCTACATCAAATCCTAAGTCAGTTAGTTCGTTTGCTGCATCTACTGGTTCTTTATTTGATACATCTGGTATTGTTACGTTTTTAACTTTTGTTTTTTCAAAGTATATAATCATACCTAGAGTAACTGTAAGAACTAATGCTGTAAAGATGCTTGCGACTATTATTAATGTTTTGTTTCCTTTTTTAGGTTCTTCGTCTTCTTCTATTTCTTTCTTTTTAGTTTCAGTTTTCTTTATAGTTTCTACTTCTTTATCAAGTGTTTTTGTTTCTTCTAAGTCGTTTTCTGGATATGGATAGACATATCTTTTTTCATTTGCTCTTGATTCATCTAATGCTGTTTTTAAGTCTTCATGCATTGCTCTTGCATCTGTATATCTATTCTTTGGATTCTTAGCTGTTGCTTTTATAATAACGTTTTCTATTGATTGAGGTATGTTACTATAAGTTTTTCTTACACTTGGAAGTGGCTCTTTTAGATGTTTTAGGGCTATTTCTACAGCGTTATCTCCTTTGTATGGAACAAGTCCTGTTAATAGTTCATACATCATTATACCCATTGAATAGATATCGCTTCTTATGGTTGAACCTTTTCCATTTGCTTGTTCTGGAGGAAGATAATGTACTGTTCCCATAACTGAGTTTGTTTGTGTTAGTTGTGTTGAGTTAAGTGCTGTTGCTACTCCAAAGTCAGTTATTTTTATCATACCATTTGAAAGTATCATAATGTTTTGAGGTTTGATGTCTCTATGAATTATATACGCATCATGTGCATGTGCCATACCATCTGTTACTTGAAGCATTATGTCTACTACTTCTGTAACTGACAAGTGTCCTCTTTTTTTAAGTACTTGTTTTAGGGTCATTCCATCTACATATTCCATTACGATATAGTATTGTCCATCATCTTCTCCAACATCGTACATTTCGACGATATTAGGATGACTTAGACTTGATGCTGAAAGTGCTTCTCTTTGGAATCTACGAACGAATTTTTCATCATTTGCAAGATCTCCTCTTAGTACTTTAACAGCTACATTTCTATCAAGTATTGTGTCATGTGCTAAATATAC
>CAKONA010000044.1 GCA_934096785.1 uncultured Bacilli bacterium
ATTCTAGCTTCTCTTTTATTCATTGTTTACTCCACTAGTTAGTGTTTTCTTCATTTGTGAAGTTTCTACTCTTTTAGATGCTTCTTTTAATAATGTTTCTAGGTCTCTATTATAGATATTTAAGTCATTTTGTAACATAGTAATCATTGTTTCTTTTAGTTCTTTATCTTCTACTTCTTTATATTCTTTAGTATCTATATAATCTTGTATAAGGTTATTTGCTTTTGTAATTATAGATTCTTTTTCTAGTGGTTTTGTTTCTTCTTTATTCAGTAGTTCTTCTAATACTCTTTCATTATCTTTAACTATTTCTTCTAAGTAGTTTGTAGTGTTTAATTTTGATTCTCTTAGTTTTTCTGCATCTCTATCACACATTTTTTTGTATTCGCTTAGTGCTATAAAAGCAAGTGTAAGCTCAGATGCTGTACAAAAACCTAGTATTTGGTCTGTAAGTGCTATATCAAAACATATGGTTAAAGATAAAACTAAAAGTACTTGGATTGCTCTTATTATTTTAGTAGAAATATTCTTTTTAGTTTTTACCTCTTCGTTTATAAGTTCTCTTGCTTCTCTAAGCTTGTTATAAAGTTCTAAGTTAGAGTCACTGCAAGACTCAACTTGTTCTTTTGTTATACCTTTTGTTTCTAGTGTTCTTGAAATTAAGCGAGCTGAAGCTTCTATTTTATCTTCATGACTTTGTATTTTTGTTTCTAATTCTTTTATCTTACTCATTACGGTCCTCCATATTTAATGTTTTTATTTTTTCTACTTCTTCTTGTACTTCTTTTCTTAAACGATTTAGTAGTTTCATTATATCGCTTTCGTCTTTTCCATAGTTTTCTTGTAATAAGTAAAGTACTGCATTTTTAATATTTGGATCAAGTAAGTCCATATCTGGACATTCTCCAGTTAGTACAAAGTTTTGTATTAGTTGATTAGCCATAAACATTAATGCTTCTTCACCTGATAATACTTTAATTCCTTCTTCTGATGGTAAGTCTTTCATTTGTTTTAATATTCTTGTTTCATTGTTTTCTAGGTTTATTCTAATTTTATCTATTTTGTTTCCTAAACCAATTAGATTACTTAATGTTTCATCATAAAAGATAACATCTTTTTTTCTTGTATCAATAAGTCTATAGATTGAATAAACTCCTAATGATAAACCTAGTGGTGGCATAATAATTCCTAAAAATATACTTAAGGATGCTAATAATTTATATTTTTTATAAGACTTTCTTATAGTTTCATCTTCCTTAGTCATTAATTCTTCTAATTTATTAGCTACTTCTTCTAAGTATCCTACTAGATTATTATTAACTTGTAACATTTCTGTTAAGTCTTGTCCATTTAAATCATTTTTGCTCATTACTACATCAAATATATTAGCTGCTACATCTGATGTTTCTTTTATATTTTTAGATTGTCTTTCTATTTCTTCATTAAGATTATCTATTTTTAACATAAAACCCACCTACTTTAATTGTTTATTTATTGTTTCACTTTGTACACTTTCTTTTGCTTGTTTTAATAATGTATTTAAGTCTGTTTCTTCTGTATCTTGACTAAGTTGTAATAACATTATCATCGTTTCTTTTATTTCACTATCTACTTTGTTAAGTTCTATTTCACTTCCGTTTATATAGTTTTCTATTAAGTCATTTGCTTTTACTACCCTTATAACTGATACGCATTCTTTTGATGGTTCAGCCTTAGGTAATGTTTTAGAACGTTTTAATATTAGTGTTAAATTATTATCAAGCGTATTTGTAGTATCTTGTACTGTTTTTACTAAACTATCTAATTCACCTTTTTTACCTATTATTTCTTTCATATCTGTTACACGTGCGAATATAAATTTTACTGTTCCATAAAGGAATGTGAATGTTCCTAGTTTAGGTAGTAAGAATATTAATACTGAACTTGCAAATCCTAAGGCTGCTGCTTTTTTATATTCCATTTGTACTATATTATATTGTGTTTTATTTACTATATCTAACTTTCTTGATAAATCAATTAGTCTATCTGATAAGTTTTCATTAGTTAACATCATGTTTGCTAAGTCTTCTGCTGCAATTTCTTTTCTAGATGCAAGTTCTAAATACATATCTTCTACTTCATCTTTTACTTTATTTATTTCCCTAATATATTCTTCTTTTTCTTTGTTAAATCTTGTAACAGTTGTTAACATTATTTCCTCCTATTTAAGTTCTTTCTTTATTGTTTCTTTTTGTGATTGTTCTTTTGCTTCTTTTAATAATACATTTATATCTTCTTCAGATGTATTTAAATCTGACTTTAGTAGTTTTTTCATTGTACTTAATATTTCTTCTGATATATCCATATCTTCTAAGGTCATATCATTGTTTATACAATTTTGTATTATTGTGTTTGCTGATAAAATTAAGTTTGTTTCTTTTGATGAAAATAATATTTCTTGTCCATCAGGTAATTCTTTTATCATACTTTCTAATATTGTTTTGTTGTTTTGTAAGTTATTTGATATGTCATTCGTAAGTGAACTTATACTATCAAGTTTTTCTTTTTGTTCATAGATTTTATTAACTCTCTTATGGTTTTTAATATATTCGCTTAATGAATATAAGAATACTCCTAAAGGTATTGCTGGCATTACAGGTATTGTCATTGTTGATGCAAAACATATGAATGCTACTGTTGAACATATTAACATTGCTGTTAATTTTGAACGTCTTTTATTAGTTATTTTAACTTCATTATCAACGCATGCTTTAAATGTTATAATTGTATCTAGTAATTTATTATAAAGTATATCATTTTGTTTTGATTTTTCTAGTAATTCTTCTCTTCTTTTATTTTTTCTATCCATTACATCAGCAAATATTTCTGATGCTTGGTTTTCTATATCAAGAAGTGTTTCTTTTATTTCATTTAATTTTGCTTCAAAATCTTTATTATCCATTTTTAATTCTCCTATTATTGTTGTTTTAATGTAAATGGAGTTCCTCTAAATCTATCAAGTAAGCTTCTTAAATCAGTTTCATCTGTATGAAGTGCATCTTGTAACACAGAAACTGCTTTATTTTTTATAGTGTAAAGAGTTGACTCTTCATCAAGTTCTTTATCTTCTACATACCTTTTTATTAATCTTACTGCTTCTTCTGTTAAAACTCTATTAAAGGTTTTTGTTTCTCTTTGTGATTTTTCTTCTTGTGGAAAAGCGCTAAGCCAACTATCTATGTAAGATAAATCTTCGCTTTCTCCTTTAAGAGCAAAGAAACTTCTGCCAGCACTAACTAGTAATACTTTTATTCTACTATAAAGTTCACCTGTTAAAGCATTAAATGCAAGATATTTAATGTTTCTTTCTTCTTTAGTATCATCTAGTCCAACACTAATTAAAGCTCCACTTGCGTATTCTGATAGTTGGTTACTATATGCTAGAATATTTTGTAATTCGTCTAATAACGAAATTACTCTTTCTTCAGAAACTCCATCTTCTAGTTCTTTTTCTCTTTTACTTATTGCATGCTCTAATTTGTTTATAGCTGGAAGTGTTTGTTCTAATATTTGTGCTTCACTATAAGTCATTTTTATCTCCATCTCCTTTTTTAGATTTCTTGTTATTACTTTTTTCTTAGTTTGTTTACATAACTGGTTTCATACTTATTTTGTTTTTATATTGTTCTAATAATGTTTTTAAATCTGTTTCATCAGTATTAAGTGATTCTTGTAACATTTTAGTAACTTTATCTTTCACTGAAAATAATATTTTATCTTCTTCTAATTCTCCGAAATCAATATAATTATCTATTACTCTTTGTGTTTCGGTACTTATAATTTTTCTATAAGAATATCTGCTTTTACAATTACTATAGACTGGAGACTCGTAAAATCTTCTTGATAATGCTAGAGAATCTTCAAAACATAGATCTTCTGTTTCTCCTTTTTTTAGAGTGTCAAGTAACCAACTGCTTACTAGGTCTTTTAAGAAATCTATGTCTTCTCTTTCTTCTTCTAAATCTATATGTGCCAAATACATTGTATTTACTGTTTGTTTGCTTGGTTCTTCGCCGCCTAAAGATTCTGCATAGTTTATAAATTTACGTAGGTTTATTCTTTTAGTCTTTAATATATCTAGTTCAGTTTCTATTTGTTTTAATCTTACAGCTGTTGTACATTCATTTATTTCTTCTTCTACGTTTACTAATGATTCTTTTATTTTATTAATTGAACTAACTATATAGTTTATATCATTCTTATTCATTTTTATTCTCCCCCTTTTAGTTTGCTTCCATAACTGGTTTCATGCTTATTTTATTTTTATATTGTTCTAATAATGTTTCTAAGTCTCTTTCTTTTGTATAAAGTGATTCTTGCAGCATTCTTACTGCTCTATCTTTAACACTAAATAGTGTTACACTTTCTGGTAAAATATCAAAGTTGATATAGTTTTCAATTAATTCTTCTGCGCATTTATCTATAGTTTCTTTTGTTTTAGTTTCTTTTGTAGTATATGCGTAGTCTGCTTTAGTATTTAGTTTACTAACAAAATATGAAAGTAGTTTTATATTACTATAAGACAATCTAATTATTGAAGTATCAAATTTTGTATTATCTTTTGATTGTGAAAGTGAAGTTGTGTATAATGATATAATTCCTGATATTGACACGGCTAAATCATCTATTTCACTTTTTGCATCGTCTAGTAAAATTCTCATTTCATCGTTTGTTTCTTTATCTAAATTAGCTGTATATAGTACTTCTCTGGTTGCTTCATTTAACTTTCTTTTTGACATTTGTAGTCTATCAAAGTTTCTATTTACTTCTCCTAGTTTTTCTACAGTTATAGGACTACTTAATTCCTCTATCATATTTTTTGTAATAGTCATTCTACTATTAATAGTTCTAATGACTTCGTTTAAATTATTCATTTTATTTTCCCCCCCTAAATTCTTTTTATTTATATTTTTGTATTAGTTTTGTTACTGCTTCGTCTTGATTCATACAATATATGTAGTAATAGAAGTCACTTTGTGCTTCTTCAAATAGATTGTATATTTGTGATTCATCTGCATTTAAATTTTTTGGATATATTATTGTATTTTCACTTTCAAAAGTAGCTGCATCTTTTATATTTATTCTTTTTCTATGTCCTGTTTCTATATTCTTGTATGTTCTAAGTCCTCTTATTGGTGTAAGTATATTTTTAACAGGTTTAGCATAACCACGTTTGAATATGCTATCTATGTAAGTTCCATTATAAACATATATTCCATTTGTATCTTCTTCGCTTATTCTCCATGGATATCTTTCAAAATATATATTTCTTATTAGTTCTTCATCACTAATATTAAAGTCTTTCTTTTCAGTACCTATCTCTATATTGTATTTTGAAAATACATGTCTTATATATCTATTATCATCTACTCTATCTAAGTCTCTAAAATTTAAATACATTTGTACTTTTTCATCATCTTCTAATTTTTTTATTATTCTTAATGTATCTTCTTCATCTTTTAACAAGACTTTTAAGTTTTCAACATCTTTTCTTATTTGATTAATTAATTCTTCTTTCATTATTTCATTTCTTTCTTTATTGTTTCTTTTTCTGCTTCTTGTTTTGCTTGTTTTAATAATGTTTTTAAGTCTGTTTCATCTGTAATTAAATCTTGTTGTAGTAATTTAACAGCAGTTTCTGAGATTTCTGAATCAACTATTCCTTGAGTTAATACTCCAGAACTGATATAGTCTTGTATTAAAAGGTTTGCTAGTACTATTCTATCTTTTGAATTTATTGATGATTTTTCTTCTTTGATGTTCTTTTCACTTGCTTCAGTTAGTCTTTTCATTAAGAATGTTTGATTATTCTTAAGATTGATTTTTATTTCTTCTGATTTTTCTTTATAACATTTAATTGTTTCCATTACTTCATCACGATAGTGAATGAATTGAACTGCTTTATAGTAATCGTATGATACTTTAGCTATATATGCTTGGATTGGTAAACATAATAATGGATTAATAAATGCAGCGGCAATGTTTGCAACTACTCCGATAGAGAATGCTGTTGTTAACTTTTTAGAAGTTTTTTCCATATCCTCACTAATTGGTGTAATACATTTTGATAACTTTTCTAAACCATCTGCTAGGTTTGACATAAGTTCAATGTTTCTTTGTGATAACTCTAGTACGTATTCTTTTGGTAAATTTTTATTTGTTACAACTTGTTCAAATATTTCAAATGCTTCTCTTTGTGTTTCAAATATAATGTTGATTGCTTCCTTTTCTGTTCTTTCAACTTTGTTTTGATATTTCATAATTTCCCCCTATTTATGCATTCTTAAAGTCTTTGGTTTATCTTCAGTAAATTCTTCATTTTGTTCTAAAGCAGATATTTCTTCTATTCTTTTTTCAACTTCTAAATGTCTTTTTTCTTCTTTTTGTTTTAAATCTCCTTCAGATGATTCTTTTATAAGACTATCAATTAAGTCTTTGTTTTTTAATAATAATGTTTCTATTTCATTAGTTAAGTCATCTATTTTTTCTTTTGCTTCAAGTGCTTTAGTAGCTGTTTTACCTTCTTTAACTGATTTTAGTTTTTTACTAACAGTTAAATAGATTGCTACAAGTGATAGTGCTCCTAGATATGGTGAAACCAATATAGTTAAATAAGATACACAAGAAAATACAATTGCTATTAATTCATGAAGTGCTTTATTGTATTCTTCTTCTAAGTTATTTACTATCATTTTATGTGTATTTTCTGTTCTAATAGATAATTCGTTATTCTTGTTTGATAATTTTAATAAGTCATATTTAGATAGTTTTTCTCTTGATGCTGTAGCATCATAAATTCTAAATGTTTGATCTTTTATTCTTTCTAATGAGTCTAAACCTACTTCCATAGGCATTTTACTAATATGTTTTTTCATAATATTCCCCCTTAATGATGTGCATATTATACCACAAAATGGCTTAAAAATCAATCAAAACCATTCTTAAGCATTAAAAAAGTGCTTTTATTGTAGCACCTTATTAGTTTTTAATCAATATTAACACCTTTATTTATCTCATGTAGGCCTAGTAGATATTCTATTAATATTAATAATGTATATGTAATCATCGCTATAAGTAGAACTGTTTTAAATGTAGATAATACGAATGTGTTTGTTGTAAATAGTTTCATGATGTTAGGATTAAATAGTCCACAGATATAGATTACCAATAGAATGATGATGGCGGAAGCCATGTAGGTTAAGAAACCATATAAACAAGTTTTTAACATTTTATTGTTGTTAGATTTATGACCTAATATTATACCTATGTAACCTGTTAGTAAAATGAATGTAAACTCTAAGAATATAAGTGTAAATACTTGTATAAGTAATGATGTTATACTTGAGTTATATAGAGTTGCGACTAGATTTAGACTTGTCTTTAATAGTTCTATATTTTCTTTACTGTAGTAGCAAATAAATAAAGATAAGGCTATTACTAGAGTTGATGTTAGCATTGTTATTAGTCCACATAGTACTTTAGATAAGTAAAGTGTACTTTTTTTAACAGGTAAAGTGTGTGTTAGGTATGATTCATCTTTATAGAAGTTAAGTACTAGTCTTGCCCATACTCTCATTAGATTATTGATAAGTATACTTACTGTCATAGAGATGGATATACCATTATTTATCTTTGAAATGATCATCATGATACTTGAATCAAATAGTCCACATAGTCTTCCTAAAAGTGCGAAGAATATTGATAAGATATAGAATATTATTAGATTTTTATATGTAAATTTTAAATCGTATTTTAGTACTTTTAAGAGCATTTGAATGTCCTCCTGAAGATTTCATCTATTGATGAATGTTCTTTCTTACGAAGTTCATCTGAATCACTTGTTAAGATGATTTTACCTTTGTCTATGAATATTACTTCGTCTAGTATTCTTTCAATATCTGATATTAGATGTGTTGATATTATTACACTGCTTCCTTCTTTGAAGTTAGAAAGTATTGTATCTAGTATATAG
>CAKONA010000045.1 GCA_934096785.1 uncultured Bacilli bacterium
ATGTAGTACCCTCACGAGTATCTTTAAGAATAATACCACTCTCTAATAATTCATTACGTATCTTATCAGCAAGTTCATAATCTTTATTCTTCTTAGCTTCATTTCTCTTTTCTATTTTAGACATTACATATTCTTTATCTATATTACTACTATCAGATTCTTTAGTTAAATCAAGTCCTAAAACCTTATCAAAACTCTTAATAAGTTCTACCTTAGTACTATCATTCATTTCATCTTTTAACACATCATAGAGAACTGATATAGCATTTGCTGTATTAATATCATCTTCTAAATAAGAAATGAATCTTTCATTATAATAATCAAATTTTTCTTTGTCTACATTACCATCACTATTTAAACTTAAAACTTTATTTTTAAGTTTTTTATATGCATTCATAGCACCATCTAATGAACTATAACTAAATGTTAATTGTTTTCTATAATGACTTTGTAAACACAAGAATCTATAACTCAACGGATCGTATCCATTTTCGATCAAAGTATCTACTGTTAAAGTTTTACCCTTGCTCTTACTCATCTTTCCAGAGTCATCATTTAAGTGTTCAACATGAAACCAATATTTACACCAAGGATGTCCTAAAAAACTCTCACTTTGAGCAATTTCATTAGTATGATGTGGAAATATATTATCAACACCACCACAGTGTATATCTAAATATTCTCCTAAATACTTAATACTTATACCTGTACATTCAATATGCCAACCAGGATATCCAAGCCCAAATGGACTTTCCCATTTTAAATCTTGACTATCAAATTTACTCTTAGTAAACCAAAGAACAAAATCAGCCTTATTTCTCTTATTATTATCAACTTCAACAGTATCTCTAACGCCGTCCATTAAATCTTCTTCAGTATGATTTGTAAGTACATAATATTCTTTTAATTTACTAGTGTCAAAATAAATATTTCCACCTGCTTCATAAGCATAACCTGTATCTAATAATTTTTCTATTATTTTGATGTATTCATCAATATTATCAGTCGCAGGACTTACTATTTCAGGTTTTATTATATTTAACTTTTTAAAATCTTCAAAAAATATATCAGTATAATACTTAGCAATTTCAAGTACAGTCTTATGTTCCTTTTGAGCAGCAGTAACCATTTTATCATTACCAGTATCAGCATCACTTGATAAATGGCCTACATCTGTAATATTCATACATCGTTTAACATTATACCCTAAATATCTTAATGTACGTTCAAGCACATCTTCCATTATATAGCTTCTTAAGTTACCAATATGTGCATAATGATAGACAGTTGGTCCACAAGTATACATATTAACAACCTTATTATTCCAAGGAATAAATTCTTCTTCCTTATGACTTAAAGTATTGTAAATCTTTAATGACATATGTTATTACACCTCTTTCTTAAAGTAAATTCTATCATATTTTATGTTCTTTTAAAAGATATAAGACACTATTTATCTGCTTTATCTTTCTTTTCTTCTATATTTTCTCCATTAAATAAATGATTTCTAACCTTTTGTTCAATCTCTTTATATAATGCTGGATTATTTTTAAGTACTAATTTTGCATTCTCTTTACCTTGTCCAATCTTTTCACCTTTATAACTATACCAAGCACCACTCTTATCAATGATACCTATATTAGATGCTATATCAATTATTTCTCCAGTCTTACTAATTCCTTCTCCATACATAATTTCAACTTCAGCAGTTTTAAATGGAGGAGCAACTTTATTCTTAACAACTTTTATAACAGTTTTATTACCAAGAACATCAGTTCCAACTTTAATTTGTTCAGCACGTCTAACATCTAATCTAACTGTTGAATAGAATTTTAATGCTCTACCACCTGGAGTAGTTTCTGGATTACCAAACATAACACCAACTTTTTCTCTTAATTGATTTATAAATATACATATAGTATTTGTCTTATTAACAATACCACCTAATTTTCTAAGTGCTTGTGACATAAGTCTTGCTTGAAGACCAACGTGAGAGTCTCCCATTTCTCCTTCTATTTCAGCTTGAGGAACTAATGCAGCAACTGAATCTATTACAATAATACTCATTGCTTGACTTCTAACTAATGCTTCAACTATTTCTAAAGCTTGTTCTCCTGTATCTGGTTGACTTAATAATAACTCATCAGTATCAACACCTAACTTTTTAGCATACACAGGATCTAAGGCATGTTCAGCATCTATAAAAGCAGCTCTTCCTCCTGTCTTTTGAACTTCAGCAATCGCATGTAATGCAATAGTAGTTTTACCACTACTTTCAGGTCCAAATATTTCAATAATTCTACCCTTTGGATATCCCCCAACTCCTAATGCTTGATCAAGCGCAAGTGAACCACTTGACACTACATCTATATTTCTTACACCCTTTTCTCCTAATTTCATAATTGCGCCCTTACCGAATTGTTTTTCAATATCAGCAAGTACTTGTTCTAACGTTTTGTCTTTCTCTTTTTTCATAGTTTTTCTCCTTTGTTAACTTAATTGTAAAACAAAGTTTTTTCTTTGTCAACACTTTTTTACAAACACATGTTTGCTGAAAATTCAATTATCAACAACTATTTATTTTAATAATTAAATTTTTATCAAAAACACACCATTCAAAATACAATTTTCCTTCAAAAATACCCTCTAAAATTAAGTTTTAACCCCTAAAAAAATTTTATTAAATATATTATTTTTACCATTTTTGTGATTTTTTCACAAAAGTATTAAAAATAATCTTCATATTTCAATTATTCTATCATTAAAAAAGAGCCATAGGCTCTACTTAGTATCAAATAAATATTTTTTATTCTTTACATAATATTGTATTCCACTTATAACTGATAATACAGTAGCTATCATTATAATAGCTTTAGCAGGATATATATTTACAAGTGAGAATGGTAAATCATAGAAGAATAGTAAAGTAATACCAACTAACATACAAGCAGTCTTAATCTTTCCAGCGATAGAAGCACCTACTGCTCCAGATTTTTGTCCAGCTACCATTTTGATAGAATCAACTACTATATCTCTAGATACAATAACAACTGGTATTATAGCACTAAGATATCCTTCAGTAGCAAGTAATATTAACACACCATTTACTAAAATCTTATCAGCAATAGCATCCATTACTTTACCAATATCAGTTACTAAATTATATTTTCTTGCTAAATATCCATCAAGAAAATCAGTAAGAGATGCAATCAAGAAAATAATTCCACATATCAAATATTTACTATCAATAACAAGTTTACCAGCAAGTTGAAATTCTGGAAAACTAACTCCCATCTTATCAATTGGGAATATCATAATTATTAATAATAATATAGATAACATTATTCTACATATAGTAATTCTATTTGGAACATTCATATTTAACCTCTCCTTTCAATATTATAAAAATCTATATTAATATGTTCTAATTGTTTATCAGTCACATATTTAACAATAAATAATACAAGAACCACTAATATTAAAACAGCTACAATATATAATATTAAGTATTTAACATTATTATTTTTTCTTTGTATTGTATAAGGTGAAGCTATTTTATTTTCATCGCTTTGTTTCTCTTTTATATTTATTTCTCTAGTTTGTTCTAATATATCACTAATTGGTATCCTAGATGTATAACCAAATATAAAGTCATTAAACTTATCCATTATCTCATCTTCATCAAGATTAAGATATATAGCATACTTCTTAATTGTCTCTTTCAAGAAAAACACATCTTTAAATGCATTAGCATTTCCATCTTCTAAGTTATCAAGTTGACTCTCAGTTAATTCTAAGTCTTTCATAACTTCTTCTTTAGAAATACCTATAGTTTCTCTTGCTTCTTTGAAACTTTCTCCTATTTCTTTCACTATAATTCTCCTAATATATAATAAATAATAATTTTTAATAAGCCATTTTCTGTACCTATAAATAGGTGGTAAACATTTATCTAAAGATTTCTCTCTCCCTTACTCTTTTCATTTCATTCGTAAGGACTCCCCTACCAAATTTGGGTTTCTCACTCGCGGGGTTTACCTCGTTCCACAATAGTTATTCCTAACTATCTTCGTCTCTATGGCACTTTTATAGCTAATATAATCAGTTCTTGATTAATTCACAGCCGTTAGTACTATGTACTACCTAAGGTTATTTTTTCCCTTAGCGCGAACACTTTCATTCATCTCAGAATGAGTGAGTATGGACTTTCCTCTACATATCAAAGTATGCAGCGTTTACCTAAAAAATTATTAATTATTCTTCTCCATAAACTACTTTTTCAAGGTCACTGATTCTTTTTAATAAATCAACATTAGTTACACCTTTATTAGAGTTGGCTATTTCCAAAGCAGACTTCATATTTCTAACTTCACTCTTAAGTTTGGCATTATCAGCTTCTAATGCCTTAATCTCAGTTATTAATCTTTTAGTAGTTGTTTCAAAATCTACATAATCTTTAATTATTAAATCTAAGAATTGATCTACTTCTTGAGGTCTATATCCTCTAGCATCTATTTTAAAATCCTTTTCAAGTATCTCTTTAGCAGTTAGAAATCTCTTATCATCATACATACCTTTTAGCCTCTCTTCCATATTAATTTTACATCAAATTTATCACATTTGCAATACCAAAGAAAAACACTATGAATTTCATAGCATTTTCATTATCTAATTACTCTTTAATGTGAAATATCCAGGAGTATCTGAATCAGGACCTCCATCTATACGAGCATATGTTTTATCTGTATGACTACTGCTATATTTAGTACCGTTTCCACCAACTAGATTAGTATTATTATAAAAAATAGGATATGTGTTAGTGTTGATGACATTGTCAACTACAAATTTTGAGCTCGCGTAAATCGTAGTCAAATTTGTACAATTTAGAAACATATAGCTCATACGAGTTACATTACTAGTATCAAAAGAACTTAAATCTAAAGAAACAATTTTAGTTGTACTAAACATTCCATCCATATCAGTTACCTTTGAAGTATCAAAATTATCTAACCCTTTTATTTCAGTTACAGCACTATTACTGAACATTGAACTCATACTAGTCACCTTGCTCGTATTAAAATTTCTTAAATCTAATTTTTCCACTTCACTACCATAAAACATACCACTCATACTAGTAACATTGCTTGTATCAAACTTGCTTAGATCTATAGTTTTAATCTTTGTATTTTCAAACATTCTGTTCATATCAGTTACATTACTTGTATCAAAGCTTTCTAATCCTTTTATTTCAGTCGTAACACTACCATAAAACATCCAACTCATATTCGTAACGTTGCTTGTATCAAAACCACTTAAATCAATCATTGACATTTTAGTTCCATAAAACATTTGATACATATCCGTCACTTTACTTGTATCAAAACTGCTTAAATCTAGAGTTGAAATATTTGAATTGGAAAACATATTTCGCATATCAGTTACATTGCTTGTATTGAAACCACTTAAATTCAAAGAATCAACATTACTTCTTTCAAACATCTCATGCATATCAGTTACTTTACTTGTATCAAGGTTTTCAAGTCCAATTATTTCAGTTGCTGTGCTCTTAAAAAACATTTCTGATATATCAGTTATATTACTTATATCTAAATAACTAACATCTATAATGTTACCTTTATAATTACTAAACATTCCACTCATTTTAATAATATTAGTAGTTACAAAATTACTAGTATCTATTGAAACAGCCTTACTATTAAAAAACATGTAAGACATAAAAACTATAGGTTTATCATTTATATATGTACATGGAGCATCAGTTATTGCATCAGTACTCTCAACATCTTTAACATTTACTCCCCATCCTTCATGCTCTTCATCATAATAGTAAGAATAAATATCTTTTACAAAAGTTGTACTACTATTTACTGTTCCATCATATGTACAATAAATAGGCTCTGGTGCTTTATATTCTTCTATTCCTATCTTACCTGTGAATTTCTTGTTTTTATTATAGTTTTGTTCATAAGTTTTATTATCAAATGAAACTGTTATATTATATACATGAGTAACACCTACATCAATTGAAATATTACTCTTTATAGTACCTGATGTAACTGTATCACTCATAGGTACTGCTCTATAGATTCTGTCACATGTTCCACTTTCCTCTTGTGAATCTGTTCCATATCCTGTGTAACTCTTACATTCCATAGTGATATGAAGTTCAAAGTTTTCAATAGTATTAATTAAGTCTCCCCAGTAAAGAGTGTATGCTACATTCCTAGTTCCAACATTCTTAACTGTAATAGTCTTTGATATAGAGTCTCCTGGTGTTGCTCCTACTAATGATAGTTCAGTGTCATCCATATATTCAAGTCTTAAGTCACCTGTATCCATTACTATATCTTTACCAGTACCTTCTACTTCTAAACCAAAATATGCATAAGCAACACCTATAATACCTAATATTAAAGTAATTATTAACGCTATTAAAACTATTTTCTTCTTATTATTCATATTTTCACCTTTTATCCTACTAAAGTATAACATAAACATAAGAAAAAAACTATTAATTAAAATAGTTTTTCACAAAAATCATACTCTAAATCTAAAACACATCCGTTTACTAATAAATCCATTTCTTTAAAAAACTCATTTATATTTTTCATAATTACAATATACATGTTTTAAAGAAATATTTCATTAAGTTCGACAAAATTAGTTCTTCTTTTCACTAAAGTATTTAATTTGATCACTATAATCATTACTATTAATACTGTTTATTATTATAGTGTACTTTATTACTTCATCTTTCTTATTAATAATTTTATTTATTTCACTATAATCATAATCTATTCTAGTAACCATTTTCTTATCATATTTATATTTTATAGTCATTGTTTTATCTTCATCAACTTTGTATTCTGTATTATATAACTTATTGTATTCATCTAAATAATTGCTTACATTTATATTACAGTTATAATTATCAATAAATTTACAGTAATTAGTAATATTTTTTAATAGAAGAAAGTTATAACTATATTCTGGTATTTCATTCTTTATTTTATCTTTCTTTGTAAGAGTGAATTCATCTTTTCCTACTACATAGTATTTATCTTTATATTGAACATACCCTTCCATATTTAAAGCATTACCTGTGTATATAGTTATATCCTTATAAGTAGAAATTTCTACCTTTTTATCTTCTTTTCCATTATTCTTATATACATATATATTATAGTTATCCTTAAGTAAATCTAATTTACTAACAATATCTTCTTTTTTAACAGTTATTTCTTCTGTCTTCTTTTTATCATTATTAGTTTTATTACCAGTACCTATAAAAGAAAGCATTATACCTATAACTATTATAACTATACATATAAGTACTTTTTTTTCTAAATCTTTAGTGTCTTCTTCTTTTTTATTAAATAAATCCTTTAACATAATATTTCTCCAACTAATGATTTATTCTTACCATTTAAATAATCTTTAGATGACATTTCTTTTTTACCACTTGGTTTAAGTCTTGTAATAATAATACTTTTATCTTTACATTTAACATGTATTCCTTCTTTATCAGTTTTTATTATTTCACCTATTTTACCAGTCTCATCATTACCTATTTTAGATTCACATATTTTTATTACTTCATCATTTAATGTAGTGTAAGCTACCGGAAAAGGATACATTCCTCTTATTTGATTAAATACTTCACGAGCAGTTTTATTAAAGTCTATTCTTTCTTGTTCACGTGTTATATTATAAGCAAATGTTACTTCATCATCATTTTGTTTAGTTCTAGTAATATTACCACTAAATATATTTGGAAGTGTTTCAAGCAATAAATCTCTTCCGATTATACTTAATTCATCATGAATAATACCAACATTATCAGTATCTTTTATTTCTACACTTCTTTGAGCAATGATGTCTCCATCATCCATTCCTTCTGCCATA
>CAKONA010000046.1 GCA_934096785.1 uncultured Bacilli bacterium
ACATGCACAGGAATAAGTAGTAAGCCAGTATCTTCTTCAATTATAAAATCAAATGTTTCAATAGAACCAAATATACTTCATAAATATGATATAACAATCACATTCATAGAAACAAAAGATAATCAAAATTACAATCAAGGTAAAAGCTTTAGTGGAGTCCTAGGAGTAAATGAATATAAACAAGCAGTTAGATATTGTACTTACGACGGAGACCTTACTCCAGGAGCAGAATTTACTGATGATACATATACATATAGATATATGCAAATGTATACAAACCTTGCGATAGATAATTCTCAATTAAGTAGTAACAACGATGAATATAAAGCATCTTTTATGGTAACACCTGCTAGCTATGGATGGAAAACAATGACCAATAATGATGGATGGGGAGTAAAAGTAACAAATGAAGATAGTACAGATGCAATAATAGAAGCGCCTTGTACATACATAAATAGTAAACCTATAATCGCGATGTCATATATGTTTGTAAATAGTCTTGCATCATCAATTGATGTAAGTAAATTTAATACAGGTAATGTTCTGACTATGAATCATATGTTCTATTATTCTGAAGCAACTGAAATAAAAGGATTAGAAAATCTTGACACAAGTAAAGTTATTGATATGCAAGGAATGTTCTATAATTCAAATGCTGAAAGTCTTGACGGAATAGAAAATTTTAATACAAGTAATGTAACAACTATGGAAGATATGTTTTATAGTACTCAAACAACAATTCTTGATGTAAGTGGTTTTGATACAAGTAATGTAACAACAATGGAAGGGATGTTTACTGGAATATCAGCTAGTGAAATAAAAGGCCTTGATAAATTTAATACAAGCAATGTAACTAATATGAGTGGTATGTTTCAAGTTGCTGATAATGTAGAAGTTCTTGATGTAAGTAGTTTTGACACAAGTAAAGTTACTAATATGGACACGATGTTTGCATCTTGCAGCAAATTAAAAACTATATATGCTAGCGATAAATTTGTAACGACTAACGCCGGTGGACAAAGCATGTTTGAAAGTTCAACAAGCTTGGAAGGAGGAGCAGGAACAAAACTAAGTTATACTGACAAAACTTATGCTCGTATAGATGGAGGAACTACTAAACCTGGCTACTTCACAGCAAAACCTAACTAAAAAAATAGCAAAAAATACCTAAAGAGTTCAAAAAACTCTTTTTTTCTTGTACAATTTGTGTTAAAATAACAATGCTTTAAGAAAAAAGACATACCTATTGATTTAATATTCTAGTGCTTAACATTAAGTGAATATTAATTAAAAGATAGGTAGAAGAATTAACGAAAGGAGAGAAGAAAAATGGCAGTAATTGCAAAAAGTTATTTATTAGAAGCAGGTGTACACTTTGGACACCAAGCAAAAAGATGGAATCCAAAAATGAAAGAATACATCTTTACAACTAGAGATGACATTCATATTATTGATTTACAAAAAACTGTTGAAAAAATTGAAGAAGCTTACGCTGAACTTCTTAAAGCATGTGAAAACGGTGGTAAGGTTCTATTCGTTGGTACTAAAAAACAAGCTAAAGAAGCTAGTATCGAAGAAGCAACAAGATGTAACAGTTTCTATGTAACTGAAAGATGGTTAGGAGGTATCTTAACTAACTTTAGAACAATAAGAGGAAGAATCAATAGATTAGTTGAAATCGAAAAGATGGAAAAAGATGGTAAATTCGAATTACTACCTAAGAAAGAAGTTGCTCAAATTCAAAAAGAATATGATAGACTTAACAAATTATTAGGTGGAATTAGAGAAATGGATCGTCTTCCAAAAGCTATTATCGTTGTAGATCCACGTGTAGAAGTAAATGCTATTCGTGAAGCTCGTAAATTACATATTCCAGTATTCGGAATTGTAGATACAAACTGTGATCCAGATGATGTAGACTTCCCAATTCCAGCAAACGATGATGCTGTTAGAAGTGTTAAAGTAGTTTTAGGAGTACTTGCTAATGCAGTATGTGAAGCTAATGGACTACCAACAGTTGATTATGTTTCTGAAGAAGAAGTTTCTAGTAAACCAGCTAAAGAAATCAAAGTTGAAACTAAAGTAGTAGAATTTGATGATTTTAGTGAAGAAAAGAAAGAAAATAAAAAAGCTGAAAAGAAAGAAACACTTGACTATGCAAATATGACAGTTTCAGAACTTAGAAAACTTGCTAAAGACAAAGGTGTAGCTGGATATTCAACTATGAAAAAAGATGAATTAATTTCATCATTAAATTAGGAGGAATTTATGGATATTAGTGCAAGTATGGTTAAAGACCTAAGAGAAAAAACTGGTGCAGGAATGATGGATTGCAAAAAAGCTCTAGTTGAATGCAACGGAGATATGGATAAAGCAATCGATTACTTAAGAGAAAAAGGAATCTCTAAAGCGGCTAAAAAAGCAGAAAGAATTGCTGCTGAAGGTCTATCTAATATTTATATTAAAGGTAATGATGCAGTAGTTGTAGAATTAAACTCAGAAACTGATTTCGTTGCTAAGAACTCTGAATTTAAAGAATTATTAGATAAAATTGGTGAAACTATTTTAGAAACTAAAGTTGAAACTATGGAAGAAGCATTAAATGCTAAATGTGGAAATGACACTATTAATGATTTAATAGTAAACGCTACAGCTAAAATAGGAGAAAAAATTAGCCTAAGAAGATTTGAACATGTTACTAAAGAAGATAATCAAGTGTTTGGTTCTTACTTACATATGGGTGGAAAAATATCATCATTAACAATCGTTGAAGGTGATAAGGAAGAAGTAGCTCGTGATGTAGCAATGCAAGCAGCAGCTATGAGACCACTTTATATCAATATCGAATCAGTACCTGCAGAAGATTTAGAACATGAAAAATCTGTAATAAAAGAACAAGTTATCAATGAAGGCAAAAAACCTGAATTCGCAGATAAAATTGTTGAAGGAAGACTTAGAAAATTCTATGAAGAAACTGTTCTTGAAGAACAAGCATTCATTAAAGATTCTGGTTTAACTGTAAAAGCTTATCTAGAAAACAATAACTGCAAACTTGTTAGACTTGTTAAATATGAAGTTGGCGAAGGAATGGAAAAGAGAAACGATGACTTTGCTGCTGAAGTTATGAGTCAAATTAAATAATTAAAGTGTGAATTTTCACACTTTTCTTTTGAAAAAATCAAAAAATATGAAAGAAAATGATAAAAAAATAACAAAGCGTGAAAATTTTGTGTAGAATTTGCTTGATATTTGGCACTTTTTGTACTATAATCATATTTAGTCATGAAGGGAGGGAAGAGATAATGACACACGTAGATGTAAAAGACGGAAATGTTGAGGGTGCATTAAAACGTTTTAAGATGAAAGTTCAAAGAAGCGGAGTCCCTACTGAAATGAAGAAAAGAAGAGAATACTCTAAACCAGGCATCGTTAGAAGAGAAGCTAAAAAAGAAGCTATCAGAAATGCTAAAAAACATAATAAAAACAGATATTAATAGGAGTTGACTTATATGTTATATGAAAAACTTACAAATGATATGAAAGAAGCTATGAAAAGTCATGACAAAGAGTCATTAAGTACATTAAGACTTTTAAAGTCTGCAGTTGACTTATATCTAGTTAATAATAACTTAGAAAGAAATCATGCTTCAGATGAAGTTGTAATAGATGTAGCAAGTAAACAAGTTAAAACCCATAAAGAGAGTATTGAAGAATTTAAAAAAGGTAATAGACTTGACTTAGTAGAAGGGTTAGAAAAAGAAATAAAACTATTAAGTACATACTTACCTGAACAAATGTCTGAAGAAGAAATAATATCTAATATAGACAAAGTATTCGAAGAAATTAAACCTACAAGTATGAAAGATATGGGTGCTATAATGAAAGCATTAAATCCAATATTTAAAGGTAAAGCAGACATGAAGTTCGTAAATGAAATCGTAAAAAGCAAGCTAAATTAAATGGTAAATTAAGAAACTTAGGTTTCTTTTTTTTATGTGTTGTGATAGAATTTTATATAGGGTGAAGTAAATGAAAAAGATAGTAATAACATTAATACTACTAATACCATTCGTAGTAAAAGCAGATATTGACAAAATCTATATCGATTCAGAAGTAGACATAACAGGAAACTTAATAGTAAAAGAAATAATAGAGACAAGTTCTAAAGATGATTTTACATTAGAAATACCATATAAAAATGAAAATGCTAAAGAATATAAAGGCAATGATGTTATAAAAGATGATAGTATAATATATAACGCTCTTAGAGTTCAAATAAATAAAGTAGGTTCACTAGAAGAAAACTATGACATTAATGACTTATATAATGATTCATTAGATGTTAAAGAATACAAAGATTACAAAGAAGAAGAAACAAAAGAATATAAAAAAATAACATTTAAAAATAGTAGTGATAAAAACATATATTATTTAGAATACATAGTACTTTGTATATCAGTTAAACATAAAGATTCCTCTGAACTATACTATTCATACTTTAGAAATTCAAATAATGCTATAAAAGAAGCTGTTATAACAACAAAGATGCCATATAATTCAGAATTATTTGAAGTATATGCTCATGGTAAAAGAAATATAGAAGTATCAAAAGACTTAAAAGATTCAATAGTAGTATCTAAAATAAATAATCTTAAAAAGAAAGAAAATTTTAATATTAGAATACTTTATGATAAAGATATATTCAGTTTAGCAATCAATGACTCTAAAAAGAGTAATATAGATGCTGTAGATTTAATTAAATCAATTGAAAAAGACAAACAAAATAAAACAAATATATTAAATATATATAAATATTTAAGTATACCACTTATTATAGTTATAGTAGTAGTAATCACAGTAATAAGAAGGAAAAAGAAATGAAAAAAACATTAAAACGTATATTAATCTTTATAATAGTATTTTCTATATTTATTGCTGCAGTAGCATTCGATAGTTATATAAATATAGATGTAACACATTATGATATTAAAAGTGATAAACTAACTAAGAAGTATAAAATAATGCTTTTAACTGATTTACATAATAGAGATGTAACAGATAAAATATATGATATTTATAAGAATGAAAATCCTGACTTTATCGTTATGAGTGGAGACATGACTAATGAAAGGATAGAAAATGGGTACACTCACTTCTTTGAACTTTGTAATAAATTAAAAGACAAACCTATCTACTACGTATTTGGAAATCACGAAGAAAATATGACAGATGAAAGACAAAACAAATACATTAAAGAAGTAGAAGACAAGACAAATGTAACACTTCTTAATAATAAAGTATTAGAGTTAGAAGATAACTTTGTTATCTATGGCTTCTCTCATCAAGTTAAATACTATTTAGCAAGTACAAAAGAGAAATTAGATGAACAATATATAATAGATAGAATTGGCGATATAGATAAATCAAAATATAACTTGCTTATATCACATGATCCACTCCTTTATGACTTATATAGTAATATTGGATATGACTCAGTATTAAGTGGACACGTACATGGCGGAGTAATTAATATTCCATTTGTAGGAGGATTACTTTCACCAGACTTTACATTCTTCCCTAAATACTACAAAGGAGATAACGTATTTGATAAAACACATGTAGTAATATCAAGAGGTTTAGGTTTTGGCTATATGATGCCTATTAGATTATTCAATAGAGGAGAAGTAGTAATTATAAAGTTAATGAAAAACGAATAGAATTATGATATACTTGTAATGGAGTAAAAGATATGAAATATATATTATATAACGTTGTTAAAACACTAGGAAGACCAGTTTATAAAATACTTTATAGACCAAGATACTATAATGTAGATAATATCCCAAATGAAGGGCCAGTCGTTTTAGCAGGAAACCACACAAATAATTTAGATGCCGCAATGATGGTAGGAAGTCCTAATAGAATGGTACACATGATTGCTAAAAAAGAACTATTCAAGTCAAAACTAGGTAATTGGTTCTTTAGAAGTATGGGATGCATTCCAGTTGATAGAAGTATTCATGATGAAAAATGTAAAAGCGAAGCCTTAGAACATCTTAAAAATGGCGGAGCAATCGGACTCTTTCCAGAAGGAACAGTTAATAAAACAAAAGGAACTGATCACGAAGAATACTTGCTTCCTTTTAAATATGGAGCAGTATCATTCGCTAAAAAGACAGCTGCATACCTAGTACCATTCGCAATAAATGGAGAATACAAACTATTTAGAAAAAGTATTAAAATCACATATGGAAAGCCATATAAAGTAACAAAAGACCTAGAACCTGAAAACGAAATTCTAAGAAATAAAGTTTATAAATTAATGAAAGAGGGAGATAAGGAATATGAACAAAGAGACAAAAGAAGTAAAAGAAAAAACAATAGAATACCCATGGTTTAAATACTATAAAGGAATAAGAAAACACATAAAATATCCTGATTACTCAATGTATGGACTAATTAGAAAAACAGCAGGCTTATTTCCATCAAATATCGCATACACATACTTTGGTTCAAAAGTAACATACAAAACATTTATTGAAAACATCAATAAAACAGCAAAAGCATTCGTAAGACTAGGGGTAGTAAAGGGAGACGTTGTAAGTATCATAATGCCAAACACTCCAGAAGCAATAACATGTTTTTATGCCTTAAACAAAATGGGCGCTGTATGTAATATGATACATCCTTTGTCAAGTGAAGAAGAAATAAAATACGATATCAATCTAACAAACTCAGCATACGCAGTAGTAGCAGATATCGTATATGAAAAAATAAAAAATATCAAAAACGAAGTAAATCTTAAAAAGATAGTATATCTTCCAATATGTGAATCAATGGATAAACTAACTAAACTAGGTTACAAACTTACAACTGGTAGAAAAGCAACAAAGCCAAGTGGAGAAGATACAATTCCATATTATAGATTCATTTATAGAAGTAAATATGAAAAGAATGAAGTAGAAGATGTTTGTAAAGCAGAAGACGTAGCAGTTATTCTTCATAGCGGAGGAACTACAGGTAAACCAAAAGGAATAGTACTTACTAATAAAAACTTTAATGCTCTAGTACTTAGTGAACTTGAAATAAATAAATGCTTAGGTCCAGGAATGAGTATTCTAGCAATAATGCCTATATTCCATGGATTTGGTTTAGGTTGTACATTCCACGCATGTATGTCATCAGGTGGAACAGCAATCATACTTCCAAGCGTTAATCCAAAGAAATTTGATGAAACACTTCTTAAATATAAACCAAACATTATCGCATGTGTTCCAAGTGTATTAGAAAGCCTAACAGTAAGTAAAAAACTAGTTGATAAAGACCTTTCATTCTTAAAATGTATTATTTGTGGAGGAGACTCACTTACAAGTGCTCTTAATGATAAAATAGATGAATTCTTATATGATCACGGAAGTCCAACTCATGTAAGAACAGCATTTGGTATGACAGAATGTGCAGCTGGAGTAACAATGATGCCACTTGAAACAACAAGAAAAGAAAGTATCGGAGTTCCATGTCCTGACTGTTTAATCAAAATATGTAAACCAGGTACAATAGAAGAACTTAAAACAGGGGAAATCGGAGAAATATGTATAAGTGGACCAACACTTATGAAAGAGTACCTAAACGAACCAGAAGAAACTAAAAACACATTAAAGAAACATAAAGATGGATTAACATGGCTACATAGTGGAGACTTAGGATATATGGATGAAGAAGGATTCGTATACTTTAAATCAAGACTTAAAAGAATGATAGTATCAAGTGGATATAACATCTACCCAGGACAAATAGAACAAATAATATGTGAACACCCATACGTACAAGCATGTTCAGTAGTAGGAGTACCACATCCATATAAAAAAGAAGTAGCAAAAGCATACAT
>CAKONA010000047.1 GCA_934096785.1 uncultured Bacilli bacterium
AATAAGATATTGATAGTTCTTAAGACCTATTTCATCTATACTTTTATTAATTCCAAGATAAACTGTGAATGCTGTAGATGATAGTTTTCTACTGTTAACTAGTTTTAACATATTTAATGGAACACTATCAATCATAGATAATACATTATAGTGACTTCCATTATAAATAACATGATTAGTCTTATATGTACCCTTAGTAGTACTAACACCAACTACTTTATTGTTTTCACATAATATCTTAAATACTCTTTCATTATAATAAACCTTACCCCCATAACCAATTATCTTATTCTCTATCGCATTAGATATCTCTTGACTTCTATTCTTTGGAATGTATCCTTTCATAGAAATATATTGATAAAATGAATATATATAGTGAGCAAAATTCATATTAATAGAAGAAACACCAAAATAAATCCAATAAGAGGAAATAATCTCTTCAATTACTTTAGGAAGCTTCAGTTTCTTAAATACTTCATCCATTGTATACGTAGATACATTTAAAAAGTTCGGATAATTTTTCTTTATAAATTCTATATCATAATTATTATTCTTTATATAATTAAATCCATTATAAACTTCTTTAGTAAGTTCAAAAAACTCAGATACTTTATCTTTACATCCAGGTTCAATCTCTTCCATCTTCTTTATGAATTCATCTACTCCAAAGGGTATAACATATTCACATTTAGGATTACTCGTTTTAACAATTTTATATGCTTCTGGTAATTCTACCCATTCAATCTTTTCATTTAAATCATACTTATCAAATAAAGTTCTTATGTCTCCCACGTCACTTTCACTACCGAAGTTACTCAACTCTCTAAGTGAATTTTCAAATTCAAATCTTCCACGAACAAAACTAGTAGCAAGTCCACCAGGAGTACTATTTTCTTCAATCACTAAAACACTTTTACCTTTAGAGGCAATATTTAAAGCAGCCATTAAGCCACCATTACCAGCACCTACTACTATAACATCATATTCTTCGTTCATTGTAAACTCCTTATTCTAACATTATTATAACAAAAAAACCGACGTTAGTCAGTCTTTAAATTACATTTCTCATTAAAATATTCTATTTCAATAGTAGTATGGTGTATACCATCTTCATTTAATTTACTTCGAACATTCTCTTTAACCTTAACAATCTCTTCATTACTTAAATCTTTATCTAAATGAACATGAACTGTTATATAATTTTTAACTCCATCCATAGACCATACATGAATATGATGTACTTCATCAATATTATCAATACTTTCAATATCTTTTTTAATCTTATCAATCTTTATATTACTAGGAACTTTCTCCATAAATATATTGTAAATACCCTTCATATACCTATAAACTTGATATAATATATAACATGCGATTAATAAAGATAAGATAGGGTCAACTATAATATAATTAGTTGTCTTTATAATAATACTTCCACAAAGAATAAATAACCAAATAACTGAGTCTTCAATTAAATGAGTACTTACTTTCTTATCCTTTTCTTTACTCCTACTTACCTTAATGCTAGCATAAACATCAATAAGAAGACCAAATATACCAAATATAATCATTGCATCATAGTTAACACTCTCAGGATTTAATAGTCTTGGCACAACATTATAAATAATAATAACACTACCAACAAGTAATATAAATGAAGCAATTAAAGAACCAACAAGAGTATATCTCATATAACCATAAGAATACTCATCATTAGGTAACTTCTTACTTTTCTTATCAAATACATAGTTAATACCAATAGTAATAGAATCCCCTAAATTATGAAGAGAATCAGAAATAATAGAAATACTATTAGTAAGAATACCACCAATTACTTCAATAATAGAAAATACTAAATTAAGAAAAAATGCTATTTTAATATTTTCAGGTGCTTTATTAAACTCATTAACTTTACTTTCTAACTTTTCTTTTTCATCTTTAATACTTTTATCAATTTGATTCTTTATATCTTTTTTCATCTTCCACCTCTTTATAATTGTAACACATAAATAACATTGAATGAAATACCTAAATTTAGTATAATATTACTAGGCGGTGAGAAGATGAATATACTTAATATATCACAATCTAAATATGAAATGGAATTAACTATACTTTTACTAGTAATGCTATTTATTATACTAGCAATAATATGTTTAACTATAGTAAAGAAAGTAAAAGATAAATAAATGAAAAATAATAAAATAAAGATATGTCTATGGTACACATTCTATGTATTATTTTTAGAACTTGTATATAGACTATTCATAATTAAAAATATATTATCAATTAGTACATTAATGGTTATATTATTTAGTATACCTTTTATAGTTGTTTTTAGTGCTTTAACTTGTCTTTTTAATGAGAAAGTAAATAGAATAATAAGTATAATACTAACATCAGTTTTAACGTTAGTGACACTTGCTCAAATAGTATACTTTAACTTCTATGACTCAATATTTTCATTCTTTTCTCTAACAACTGGGACAGGACAAGTAATGCAGTTTTATGAAATGATAATAGATGTAATACTAAGAATATGGTATATCTTTATAATAATATTAATTCCATATATATTGTATATAATATTTAATAAAAGATTTGATTACATTAGAAATAAAAAAGTAGTGATAAGTATAACTTCATCATTCATTCTTTCATTTTTAGGAATAATTCTAGTAATAAAATTTGATAATAAAGAAATATATTCATTAAAAAAGTTACTTTTTAATACACATGCACCGATGATAACAATAGAAAAAACAGGACTCTTAACAATGGAAACTATAGATATATATAGATACTTTACTAACTTTAAAGAGAGTATTAACTATGATAAGAGTAATAATACATTTAAAGAAGAAACCAAAGAATATAATAAGTATGATATAGATTTTGATAAATTAATAAGTGAAACTGATGATGATAAATTAATAAGCATGCATAACTATTTTAAGAATGTAGAGGCTACAGAAAAGAATAAATACACAGGCATGTTTAAAGGAAAAAACCTTATCTTTATAACAGCAGAAGCATTCGATACGATAGCTATCGATAAAGATTTAACACCAACACTATATAAAATGGCAAACAATTCGTTTGTATTCAACAACTATTATCAACCATTATATCCAGTCTCAACATCTGATGGAGAATATATGAACCTAATGAGTTTAATTCCTAAAGAAGGAGTATGGAGTTTTAAGAAAACAAGCAATCTTAGTATGCCTATGGCAATTGGAAACATGTTTAAAAAAGAAGGATACAATACATATGCATTTCATAATCATTCATACAAGTACTACAGTAGAGAACTATCACATACTAACATAGGTTTTGAATACTATGGTTGTGGTAATGGCCTTGAAAAGAAAATGAATTGTAAACATTGGCCTAACAGTGACCTTGAAATGATTAATGGAACATTTGACTACTATATAAATAAAGATAAACCATTCTTAACATACTTTATGACAGTAAGTGGACACTTAAACTATAATTTCTATGGTAACAACATGGCTTCAAAGAACAAGAGTAAAGTTAAAAATTTAAAATATAGTACACCTGTTAAAGCATATCTAAGTACACAAATAGAACTAGATAAAGCCTTAGAAAGCCTAATTAAAAGGTTAGAAGAAGAAGGAAAACTAAATGATACTTTAATAGTAGTAGCACCTGATCACTTTCCATATGGACTAACAGAAAAAGAAATGAATGAAATAAGTAAGGCTGACAGAAGTGATAAGTTTGAAAACTATCATACAACCCTAATAATGTATAATCGAGCTATAGAGAAAACTGAAATTAATAAAGTAGTATCAGGCCTTGACATCTTACCAACACTATATAATTTATATGGACTAGAATATGATTCAAGACTACTTATGGGAAGAGACATATTTAGTACTGATGAAGGTTTAGCTATATTATCCGATAGAAGCTTTATAACAAACGAAGGCACATATAATAGTGTAACTAAAGAATTCAAAAGTTTTGATGGTAATAAAGTAACACAAGGATACATAGATAATATAAATAAACAAATATATGATAAATTCACAATGTCATCATTAATATTAGACTATGACTATTATAAGAAACTAGGTATATAATATGAAAATAGAAGTAAATGATTTTGATTTAAAAAGTACTATAGAAAGTGGAGCTTGTTTTAGAGCAATTAAAGAAGATGATGGAAGTTACACTAATATACTTCATGATAGAGTAATAAATATTAAACAAGTTACTAACACTCTGATAGTAAATTCAAATAAAATGGATAATTTAAAAGAAGTAGTTGAAGAATACTTTGACTTAAATAGAGACTACAATAAGATAAATCAACAACTTATCAACAGCGACAATAATATGAAAGACATTATAAGTAAGTGTAATGGCTACAAAATACTAAATCAAGACCCATTTGAGATGTGTATAAGTTACATAATAAGCCAAAATAACAATGTTAAGAGAATAGAAGGAAGTATTAACAAGTTATCAACAAAATATGGTAAGAAAGTTATATTTAATAACAAAGAATACTACTTATTCCCAACATATAAAGAACTAAAACACTTAAAACAAGAAGACTTTAGAGACTTGGGAGTAGGATTTAGAGATAAATACTTAATAGACTTCCTAGAAAAATATAAATCATTAAAAGATATAAACACTTTATCAACAATAGATGCAACTAAGGAATTAATGAAAGTCAAAGGAATAGGCCTTAAAGTCGCATCATGTATTCTATTATTTGGATATAAAAGATTAGACACATTCCCAATAGATACATGGGTAAAACAAAACATAAAAGAAATCTATGGAATAAAGGATGACCAAAAAACAATAGAAGCATTCGCTCGTGAAACATATAAAGAATACTCAGGTTTAGCAATACAATATTTATTTCATAGTAAACGAAATATCAAGTAACTCATTTGTTACTTTTTTTTGACCAAAAATATGTTATAGTAATAGTAAGAATAGGTGAATGTATGAAAAATAATTTAGTTAAAATTTTATTAACACTTAGTTTTCTAACTCTAGCAATAGTAGCTGCCTCTATAGGTTTTTTAGAGCAAGAAAAATTAGATGCAATAGAAAATGGCTTCATATTAAAAGGGGATAGAGAAGTAACTATTAAATATAAAGATGAATACAAAGAAGAAGGATACACTGCAGTAGTTAACAGTAAGAATTACAATGACAAAGTTGAAGTTATAAACAATGTTGATACATCTAAAGTCGGAGAATATGAAATTAAATACATTTTAAGCTATAAAAAATACAAGAAAACACTTGTTAGAAAAGTAAAAGTTATTGATACAGAAGCACCACAAATAACTTTAAGTGAATCTGAAATATATTGTACAGTAAATAAAGAATGTGATAACGTTACATATGAGGTAACTGATAATTATGATGAGAACCTAAACTCAAAAGTAAATATAGAATCAAACCTTGATATAAATAAAAAAGGAGACTATGAAACAAAATATACAGTAGAAGATTCAAGTGGTAACAAAGCTGAAAAAACATTGAAAATACATGTAACTGATAAATTTGAACACACATATGTAGAAGTAAAAATATCTACTCAAAAGTTAGTCTACTATGTAAAGAAAAAACCAGTACTAGTAAGTGATGTAGTAACTGGACTAAATGGAGCAACTAAAACTGGAAACTTTAAGATACTAAGAAAAACAACTAATCAATGGTTAGTTTCAAAGACATATGAATCATTCGTAAAATACTGGATGGCTTATGATGGAAGAAGTTATGGACTTCATGATGCTTCATGGAGAAGAAAGTTTGGAGGTCAAATCTATAAAACAAATGGAAGTCACGGATGCGTAAACATGCCAACAGATAAAGCTAAAAAACTATACTCAATGATAGAAGTTGGAACACCAGTATATATTAAAAAATAACAAATAGTTTACACACTTAAAAATTTAAAATGAAAACATAAATAAGGGCTGTGATATAATATTATTATGATAAAGAAGATATTAAGGGAAAACTATATTTACATTCTTATTATTATCGGACTGATAATATCTTTTGTTGTAGTTAAAAATACAAATCTTTATAAAAAAGTAATAGATATAGACTATAGTGTAATAGAATTTTTTGGTAATATAAGTGACAAGCGTTTGACATCAATGATGACGTTTTTAACAAATTTTGGTGATTTATACATACCAATCATAATTATCGTGTGTATTTTCTTATTTATTAAGAATAAATGGTATGGATATATACTAAGCGGAAGCTATCTTTTATCAGGATTAGTAGTATTCATTACTAAAAACATGGTAGCAAGACCAAGACCACTAGAAGCATTAATTACAATACCAAATAGTTTTAGTTTTCCAAGTGGACATACACTAACATCTATAGTGTTTTATATGACACTACTATATTTAATGACAGAAAACAAAGAACCAGTAGTAAAATTTATATTCTCATTATTATTTAGTTTTTTAATAGTAATAGTAGCATTCTCAAGAGTATTCTTAGGAGTACATTATTTTTCAGATGTAATAGGTGGACTACTACTTGGAATACCATGTTTACTTTGCACACTAAACATTATAGATAAGAATTTTAAGGAGAAGTTAGTATGAGAGCATTAGCATTAGAAGGTGGCGGGGCAAGAGGTGCATATGAAGCTGGGGCAATAAAAGCTCTAACAAAAAAGAAAATATATTTTGATGCAGTCGCAGGTACATCTATAGGAGCTATAAACGCAGCATTTTATGCATGTAATAATCTAGATGGAATGTACAAACTATGGGAAAACACCAACAGTAAAGAATTATTCGGAGTAGATGGAGACTTCCTTAACGATATTTCAAATTACAAGTTTGATTTAGAAGAAATACAAAATAATAAAGAAGATATAATAAACATAATTAAAAATTCAGGAGTAGACACTACAAATATTAGAAAAATACTAACAAAGAATCTAAGTGAAACAAAACTAAATAAAAGTAAAATAAACTTTGGACTCGTAACATTCAATATTAGTGATTTAAAACCAGTAGAAATATTTAAAAAAGATATGAAGAAAGGTACCTTTATTGATTATGTAATCGCAAGTGCATATCTTCCAGGATTCAAACAAGAAAGAATCATTGATAACAAGTATTACCTAGACGGTGGAGTACATATGAGATGTCCAATAGATATGTTAGAAGACGCAGGGTATGACGAAATATATGCAGTAAGAGCATGGAAAAACAAACTATTAAAGTACAAACTAAAGAAAGGTGTAAAACTACATATAATAAAACCAAGAGAAGACTTAGGTTCAATACTAGTATTTACAAAAGATGTATCAATCTATAGAATGAATCTAGGCTACTATGACACATTAAAATACTTAGATAATCTAGATGGAAACAAATACTATTTTAAATACAAAAGTGAAGAGTACTATGAAAGATTATTTGATAAAAAAGACCTAAAGAAAATGATTAAAACTTATAACAAAGGACTACCACCTAAATCTACAAAAGACTTTATAATTAAAGTTTTAGAAAAAGTATGTAAACAAAAAGATATAGAAAGATTCAAAATATATAACATTCCATATCTAATTACAAAATTAAAATATATAACAGCTGGAGACACTAAAAACCAATATTATGAATTCATAAGAACTATAAAAGTTGATTTTGAAGATTAAAATCGTTAAAAAGTGCTTGCAAAATGAATAAATTATTGCTAAAATATTATTTGCAAGCGCAGGTATAGTTCAACGGTTAGAATGTGGCCTTGCCAAGGCTAAGATGCCGGTTCGATTCCGGTTACTTGCT
>CAKONA010000048.1 GCA_934096785.1 uncultured Bacilli bacterium
TTTATATAGTAATTAAAGAGATTATTAAAGGAGATAAAAACAATGAACGAAACAATAAAAAATTTAATAGAAAGAAGAAGCATTAGAAAATTCAAACAAACACAAATCAAAGATGAAGAACTAAAGGAAATATTGCTTGCTGGAGAATATGCACCATCAGGTATGGGTATGCAATCACCTAAAATGATAGTTCTTCAAAACAAAGAAATAATAGAAAGATTATCAAAAATCAATGCAAACATTATGAATAGAGACATAGATCCATTCTATGGAGCGCCTACAGTAATAGTAGTGTTAGCTGATAAAACTAAAATGACTTATATAGAAGATGGAAGCTTAGTCATTGGAAACTTAATGAATGCAGCGCATAGTCTAGGTATAGGTTCATGCTGGATTCATAGAGCCAAAGAAGAATTTGAAACAGATGAAGGAATAGAGTTATTAAAAGAATGGAATATAGCCGATAATTATGTAGGAATAGGGCACTGCATATTAGGATACATTGATGGAGACATACCAGGTGCTAAACCTAGAAAAGAAGATTATATAACAATAATAAAGTAGGAGTTTATATGAAAGAATATTCAAAATATATAATTAGTGCAATAGTGTTTTTAGTAGTATATACTTTAGTCTCATACATTTGTACTAAAAATATAGATATAAAAATGGTGTTACTAACAACAGTAATATATACAGTATCTTATACAGCAATAGATTTAGCTTGCAATAAAAAAGCAAAAAAGAAAAAGAACAAATAATTAATTAGGAAAATACAAAATGAAAAGAAAAAAACTAAATAAAAAAGCTAAAACTATAATTTTATCTATAATAATGATTATCTTAGTAATTAATCTAATATATTTTATTATGTCAATATTACTACTTACGGGTAAAATAGAAGATTACAAATATTTAAATATAAACGATAAAAACAAAGATGAAATAACTAATTTATTAATAGAACAAAAAGACAAAATGTTTTTAATATCTAAAGATTTAAACATAGATAAATGCATTAATAATATAAAAAGAATAGAAGTGGTTTTCTTATTTCCAGATGGAGAAGACTACACAATATATTGTGATGATAATAAATACAAATTCTCTATAGATGATTCTAATTATGATTTACCAAATTATATATCAAAGAATGGAAGAATAGGTTTTAAGATTAAATAATTTATTAAATGGAGACATTATGAAAAAGAAAATATTAATTGTTTTAGGGAGCCTACTTACTATATGTTTCATATTAGTCTTATATTTACTTTATCGTTTCAATTATATTTCACATAAGAAATATACAAATGATGACTTTAATATTAAAACCTATGTAAGTAGCGTAGATAAAGATAATGATGAAATTGATGATCAAACTGACATATTAATGAATGCAAAAAATTATATATCGAAGCATCCAAAATACAAAAGTAAATATTATAGTACAGGATACCCTGATGATAATTATGGAACTTGTACAGATGTAGTAGCATTCGCACTTAAAGATGCAGGATATGACTTAAGAGAATTAGTAAACAATCATATAAATGAAAGTAGAAAGTTATATGATATAGATATAGTAGACAAAAATATAGATTTTAGAAGAGTATTAAATCTAAAAACTTATTTTGACTATAATGCTATTAGTTTAACAACAAATATAAGCAAGATAGAAGAGTGGCAAGGTGGAGACATAGTTGTTTTCAAAAAACATATCGTAATTGTATCAGACAAAAGAAATCAAAATGGAATAAACTTAGTAATTCAACATGCAAATACATATCAAAAATACTATGAAGAAGACATATTAGAATATAGAAATGATATAATAGGACATTATAGAATTAGTTAGAAAAATAGTAATTTGTATGGAGGTTAATTATATGGAAAAGAAGAAAAAAGAAAATACAAATAATTTGATATCAAAAATAAAAGCAAGAGCTAATGCAGACAAAAATACGGAAGAAAAGAAAAGTCTTGATAGTTTAATTTTAAGAATAAAAAGAAGGGCAAATGCTGATAAAAATAAAGAAAGAGAAAGATAAATTACAATTTAACGATTACCTATATGTTTGAATCAAAAGATAGGTAATTATTCATTATTTGTCAATTATGTTATGGTTGATTTGTAAATAATTTCTAAAAAATAATTTATAGGAGAATTTATCATGAAAAAAATAATTTATATAATATTAATTACAATATTTTTAACAGCTTGTTTCGTTTCAAAAGAAATTAATGTTAAAGATGAAGAAAAGGAAAATAAGAATATGAACGAAATAACATTAAAAATAAATGATAATGATTATAAATTAATCTTAGAAGATAATGAAACAGTAAGTGATTTAATTAATCGTTTACCATTAAACTTATCAATGAATGAGTTAAATGGTAATGAATACTACTCATACTTAGATTTCACATTAAAAGATAATCCTGAAAATATTAATAATATTGAAGCCGGAGACGTAATGCTTTATGGTGATAACTGTATAGTAATATTTTATAAATCGTTTACTACAACATATAAATATACGAAAATAGGCCACATAGATAGCATTGATAACTTAGAACAAGATTTAAAAAATGGTGAATTAAATCTTGTCCTATAAAGATTTATACAATCAATACAATAGTTTAATTTTACCACTTCAAAAATACTTAAAAGATAATGGAGTTAATTTTGCAAATAATACAACTGTTACAGATATGGACTTTGAAGATGCAGAAAACAAGAAAAGAGTTATAACTTTATATTTAAAGAAAATTAATATTGCATTTAAGACTATGATTGGAAAAGATAAAATTGAAGATCAGATTTATCTAAAATAAACCCATTAAAACTTCATGAAACATTAAATATGTTATTAGAAGGAGTAAACTTAATACCAGAAGTATCCGAATATTATAGTGAGCGTGAAGAAATAAATAAAAAGATACTATCTAGTAAATAATACTAGGTAGTTTTTAATTTAAAAAGTAACAATAAATGATATAATAAGAAACAAGAGGGGATTAAAAGATTGCTTAGTCAAGTAGTAGATGGAGAAATTAAAGACAAAGTAGAGCTACTTAAAACTAATTAAAACGATATGAACAAATACTTTTCCAAAGAAAGGAACAAAACTATGAAAAGATGCAAATGGTGTAACCTAAATAATCCATTATATGTAGAATATCATGATAAAGAGTGGTGCATACCAAATACAGATGAAAAATACTTATTTGAAATGTTAATACTAGAATCATTTCAAGCAGGTCTTTCATGGGAATGCGTATTAAATAAAAGAAAGGACTTTAGAACTTCTTATGATAACTTTAATATAGATAAGATAATTAACTATGATGAAACAAAAATAAATGAACTACTATATAACCCTAAAATAATTAGAAATAAACTAAAAATAAAAGCAAGTATAAATAATTCAAAAATATTCAAGAACATCGAAAAAGAATATGGAAGTTTCTATAAATATTTAGTTAGTTTTACAAATAATAAAATAATTTATGAAATAGGTAAAACAACAAATGATTTGTCAGACAGGTTATCTAAAGACCTTATTAAAAGAGGCATGAAGTTTGTAGGTTCTACAATTATATATTCATATTTACAAGCAATAGGTATTATCTATTCTCATGATAAAGAATGTTTTCTATCAAAAATAAATGAAAGTATAACCAAAAATTGTTAGAAAGGTTAATTGTAAAATTTAAACAAAAATGAATAATACTTAATTTAATAAACTATATGTTATAATTATGAATATATGAATGCATGAGATTAAGTACAAATTACTTCATCTTTTAGAAGCAAATATTAATATAATTGGAGGTAGGTTGTTATGAAATATATAGTGTTATTAAGAGGAATAAATATAAGTGGTAAAAATAAAATAAGTATGAGTGATTTAAAGAAATCTTTAGAGGAAAATAATTATAAGAATGTAATCACATATTTAAATAGTGGTAATGTTATTTTAGAAACTAACTCTTCTAAAGAAGATGTATCAAAGAATATCAATGAAATAATAAAAGATACATTTAATTTAGATATACCTGTTTTTGTAGCGAATGCTACTGAAATTGAAGATGTACTTAATAATAGTCCAAAGTGGTGGGCAACTGAAGATAAAGAAACATATGATAATTTAATATGCATAATACCGCCAATTAAATATGAAGAAGTTTATGAAACTATAGGCAAGCCCAAAGAAAACATTGATCAAATTAAAGAATATAATAATTATGTATTTTGGTCTTTTGATTTAAAGAACTATAGAAAATCTACTTGGTGGATTAAAACAGCGAGTACAGATATAAAAGATAAAATAACCATAAGAACATCTAATACAATAAAAAAACTAATTGAAATATGTAAAAAATAATACATTAGTATGTTATAATAACATTTGAAAGAAGGCGAATTATGGGTGGAATAAGCGTACTATTTTTATCAGGCTTAATATTAGGAATATATCTTTTCATAGTTAGTATGATAGCTATAATTATATTTTATATTCTTGTAAGTTATATATTTGAAAGCTTAGCAATCACTTCTATGAGTAAAAATTTAAAATATAAAAATGTATATACAGGATGGATACCAATTTATAATAAGTATATTTTAGGAAGAATAGCAGGTAGTAAGCCTCTTGGAATAACGCTTCTTATAACTTCTTTAATTTCCACAGTAACTTTTGTATCATTATTTATATTAAAAGAGCCACTGTCTGTGATAGTAGTAATACTTTTACTAAGCGTAATAATTACTTTTATATTAGATATAATCTTATCACATAAAATATTTAGTAAATACATGGATAAATATAAAGACATCATGACTATACTGAGTATATTATCACTTGGATTCCTAAGACCAATCCTTCTATTTATAATTAGAAGTAAAAAGGAGAAATCATGAGCAAATATGAACCATTATGGAAATATATAAAGAAGAATAATAAAGATACCTATGAGTTAACATATGAAGAAATAGAAAACATCTTAGGATTTAATATCAATCACTCATTTCTAACTTATAAAAAAGAATTACTAAACTATAACTATGAAGTTAGTAAAATATCAATGAAAGAAAAGAAAATATACTTTAAAAAACTTAAATAATAAAGAGTTCAATATAGAAATGAACTTCTTTAAATGGTATAATAGCCTCGAAAGGGAAGTAGTCATGACAGAAGAAGTAAATAAAATAGATATGCACACACATTCATGTTATTCAGATGGAGATTTAACACCAGCAGAACTAATAGATTTAGCAGTCAAAAATAATATAAAGACTTTATCAATAACAGATCATGACTCAATAGATGGAATTAAATCAATCGAAAAAGAAAATCATCGTAATATAGAAATATTTAATGGAGTAGAATTAACTGCATTAAGAACCCATGGAAGAATGCATATTCTTGGTTATGGAATTGACTTAAATAATGAAGACTTAAACAAGAAAATGATAGAATTAAAAGACAACTGTATAAATTCGGTTCTATCAGTAATGGAACAAATAAAAAGAGATTATGGAATAAGATTCTCATATGAAGATATCAAAACTCTAATAAATTCAAATAAAAATATAGGTAGACATGACATAGCAGCACTATGTGTTAAATATGGATACGCATCTACTAAAAACGAAGCGTTTAAAAGATTTTTAATTGATGCTTATGATAAAACAAAAACTATAAGAAAAGGTATAAGTTATGAAGAATGTCTAGAAGTGATTGTTAAAAGTGGTGGAGTACCAGTACTAGCACATCCTAAATCATTAGAATTAGAGGAAAAAGACTTTCTTATATTATTAAGAGACATGATTTCATGTGGACTAGAGGGAATAGAAGTGTTTCATTCAACTCATTCAAAAGAGCAAATGAAATATTATAAAGAAGTCGCTGAACATTACAATTTGCTTATAAGTGGTGGAAGCGACTATCATGGTGTTACTGTAAAGCCTAATATAGAAATAGCAACGGGCAAAAACAACAACCTTAATATTAAAACACTGTCACTAGTAGATAGACTACATAACAGATGAAAAAGACAGATAAAGAAAAAATGAATTCAAATAAAAGTCTGCGTATGATAAAAAGAGAAGTAAAGTCTAGTATACACTAGGCTTTTATTTTGATATAATGTTATAGAAAGGTAGGGAGAAAAATGAATAATTTAGCTATTTGTATAAGCAATGATAATAAGAACGTAACTCCATATGAAACTATAGACGCAGTAGTAGCATCTGGATTTAAAAATGTATTTATTCAGTGGTATGACAAAGACTTTGAAGTATCACAAGAAGAACAACTTAAATATATAAGAGAAAAAAATCTAAATGTAATATTTGCTCATCTAGGATACAAAGACTTAAACAATATATGGCTTGATAATGAAATAGGGGAAGAATTAGTTAAAAAGTATTTAAGAAATTTAGATGAGTGTAAAAGTAATAATATAAATATGGTGGTAATGCATGCTTGTATTGGATGGGATGCAGTAGAACCTAATAACCTAGGCCTTGAAAGATTTAGAAAAGTATGTGATTACGCAGAAAAGCTAGGAATAAAAGTTGCATTTGAAAATACAAAGATGAAAGGCTACCTAGAATTCTTACTTAAAAATATAAAGAATGATAACGTAGGAATTTGTTTTGACACAGGGCACTACCATTGCCACTTCAAAGATGACTTTAACTTTAAATTATTCAAAGATAAAATATTTTGCTTACATATTCATGATAACCATGGAGAATTTGATGAACACTTGCTTCCATTTGATGGCTCACTAGATTATAATAAAGTAATTAGTGGCCTAAAAGAAGCAAACTACAAAGGATACACAACACTAGAGGTATGTTATATGAGAGACTATTTAAATAATATAGATATAAATGAATTTTATAATAAATCATACGAAGTAGGAGAAAAACTAGATAAATTATTAAAGGAGGACAAATGAAATTAGTATTATTAAGACATGGAGAAAGCGAATGGAACAAAGAAAATAGATTTACTGGATGGACAGATGTAGACTTATCAGAAAAAGGAGTTAAAGAAGCACAAGAAGCAGGGAATCTTCTTAAAGAGAAAGAATTCACTTTTGATATTGCCTTCACATCAGTATTAAAAAGAGCAAATAAGACACTAGAAATAGTATTAAAAGAAATGAATATAAATATTCCAGTACACTATAGTTATAGATTAAATGAAAGACACTATGGAGCACTTCAAGGACTCAACAAAGACGAAACAAAAAAGAAATATGGTGAAGAACAAGTACATATATGGAGACGTAGTTATGATGTAAGACCACCTGCACTTACTCGTGAAGATGAAAGATATCCAGGAAATGATTCTAAATATAAAGATTTAACTCCTGAAGAACTGCCTCTTACTGAATGCCTAAAAGACACATTAAATAGAGTACTACCATATTATAATAATGACATCTTACCACATCTAGAAAACAAAGAAAATGTTTTAGTAGTAGCTCACGGCAATAGTCTAAGAAGTATCATTAAATACTTAGAAAACATAAGTGATGAAGACATTATGAACGTAGAAATACCTACAGGAGTACCTTATGTATATGAACTTGATGATAACTTAATGATAACAAATAAATACTTTCTAAAATAGTCATTTTACCCGTGTAAAAT
>CAKONA010000049.1 GCA_934096785.1 uncultured Bacilli bacterium
GATTACACCAGGTAACTTTATATTTAGAGTACGTGAGTTTGATCAAATGGAGTTAGAATTCTTTTGTAAGCCAGGAACTGAGTTAGATTGGTTTAAACATTATAAAGAATATTGTAAGAACTTCTTATTAAGTCTTGGTATTAAGGAAGAAAACTTAAGACTTAGAGATCATGAAAAAGAAGAATTAAGTTTTTATAGTAATGCTACTACTGATATAGAATATAAGTTTCCATTTGGATGGGGAGAACTTTGGGGAATCGCATCAAGAACTAATTATGATTTAAGTCAACATATGAAGGTAAGTTGTCAAAGTCTTGAATATTTAGATCCTGAGACTAATCAAAAATACATTCCTTATGTAATTGAACCATCAGTTGGAGTAGAAAGATTATTTTTAACAGTGTTATGTGATAGTTATGATAAAGAAAAACTAAGTGATACTGATGAAAGAGAAGTATTAAGACTTCATCCTTTCTTAGCACCAATTAAGGTAACAGTACTTCCACTAGTAAAGAAATATCATAATGAAAAGGCAATGGAAGTATATAAAGATTTATCTAAATACTTTATGTGTAGTTATGATGAAACTGCATCTATCGGTAAACGTTATAGAAGAGCGGATGCTGTTGGTACACCATTTTGTGTAACTGTTGATGATGAGACTATTAATAATGAAACTGTTACTGTAAGAAATAGAGATACAATGGAACAAGAAACTATAAAACTAGATGATTTAAGAAAATACATTGAAGATAAAATTCAATTCTAGTGAAAATTGTCAATTTTTAGTGTTAAAATAATTCATATAATTGTTGATAGAAACTTATTAATGTGTTAAAATGTTATTGTAGTACGAGAATAAGGAGGATTACTTATGGGATTTATAAATAATATATTTAAACCTGAAGATGAAGATGACGTAACAGATGAATATGAAACTAAAGAAACAACTAAAAGTAAAAAAGAAGAATATAGAAATAAGACTATTTTAGTGGAACCAAGAGCATTTTCTGAGGCACAACAAATAGCTGATTACTTGAAAAATAGAAATCAAGTAGTAGTTAATTTTAAAAGAGTAACATCTGATGTGTCTAAGAGAATAATGGATTTCTTAAATGGAATTATTTATGCGATAGAGGGAACTATGCAAAAACTAGGTCCTGGAATTGTTATATGTGCGCCTAAAGGATTTGAGATTGAAGGCAATATAACAGAAGATGAAACAAAGAAAAGTAAAAAAGCAGATACTGCTGAATGGTAATATAAAGTTTTAAAATATTAGAGGTGGAGCTTATGAAAAAGTTCGATACTGTTTTTCGTGGCTATGATAGATACCAAGTTCAAAAGTGTATTGATGAAATAATAAAGAACTATGAAGTACTTCTTAAGAAGAGTCAAAAAACAGAGGAAGAAAATAAAAAATTAGTTGAACAAATTGCTTACTATCAGAAAATAGAAGATACTATGAATAGAGCAATTTATACTGCTGAACAAGCAGGTGATCAAATAAAAAGTAGTGCTAGACGTGAAGCTGAAACATTAGTAACTGAGGCTAGACATAATGCTAGCAGAATTATAAATGATGCTCTATTAAAAGCAGAAAAAGCTCAAAACCATGCAGATCAATTAAAGAGAAACACTAATATTTTAAAACGTAGATTAAGACAAATTATTGAGAATCAATTAGAAGTTATCGAAGAAATGGATAAAGTTGATTTCAATGATATTGACAGTAAATATTAAGACTAATGTAAAGTTAGTCTTTTATTGTGAGCAAATTTATTGTATACTTAATTAAGATAGGAGATGGATATGAAAAATTTAAAGAATAATAAGATGTTACTAGGTATTGGTATTACTTTTCTTTTACTAGCAACTGTAAGCATGTCTTATGCATGGTTTAGTGCTACTGTTAATCAAAAAAATGTAAAAGACCAAATAGTAAAAACAGGTACATTAGAACTAACTTATACTGATGGACCAGAAATTAAACTTGAAAATGTTAGACCGGGAAAAACTTTAACAAAAGAAGCAAGTGTTAAAAACACTGGTACACTAGATGCTGAATACAACTTAGTATGGCAAGAGTTGAATAATGAGATTACTAATGATGAAATGGTGATTTCAATTACATGTAGTACTATAACTGATAAAGAAGCACCTGGGGAAGCTTGTCCTGAGCTAGAGACTACACCAATATCAGGTAATGTACTTATTGAAGGAGCTACTATTGAAAGTGGATACACACATAATTATGTTATAACAATAACATTCAAAGAACTAAATAAAGATCAAAACTATAACCAAGGAAAGAACTTTAGTGGTGTTTTAGGAGTTAATGAATATAAAGAAACTTCGAATACAGTACAACCTATTTATTGTACATATGATGGAGAACTTGATAGTAACACTTCTTTTGTAAATGGAATTTATAAATATAATTATAATGATGATGGGTGGGGTGTGCATTTAAATGATGGAAATAGTCTTGAACCTGTAACTGATGCACCTTGTACATATATAAACAACATTCCTATAGTGCGTATGAGCAATATGTTTAATTCTGCTAAAGCAAAGACAATTGATTTAAGTAATTTTGATACAAGCAATGTTACTAATATGGGCAGTATGTTTTATGGAAATTTTTCAAAAGAAATAATAGGACTTGATAAAATTGATACAAGTAATGTAACTAATATGAGTTATATGTTTAGTGATATACAAGGTGTTACTGTACTAGATGTAAGTGGATTTGACACAAATAAGGTCACAAATATGAGTAATATGTTTGCACGAAGCATTTCTTTGAAAACTATATATGCTAGCAGTGGATTTGTAATTAATAATGTTACAAATAGTGATGATATGTTTGGTGGTTCTGCATTTTTAAGGGGTGGAAATGGTACTAAATATAGTAATTCTTATGTTGACAAGGAATATGCTCGTATAGATGGATTAAATGGATTACCTGGATATTTCACTAAAAAATAATTGTATAAATGATAAAAAAGGTTCCTAGGGACCTTTTAATTATGGTAGAATATATGTAAGAAAGGAAGTACTATGAATTATATACCTCTTAATATTAAAACTGAATATGATTTAATGAATAGTCTAATTAAGATAGATGATTTACTTTTGTATGCTCAAAGTAGAGAGGTTAAGGCTCTTGGTATAACTGACTCATCTATGTTTGGTACTATGGAGTTTATAACTAAGTGTAATCTATGTGGTATTAAACCAATAGTTGGTTGTGAACTTGTAATTGAGGATGCTTATGTAATTATATATGCTCGTAATTATGAAGGGCTTACTTCCTTGTTTAAACTAGTATCTAAAAAGAATATAGAAGGTTCTATTAGTTTTGATGATACTTTAAAATATAAAGATGATATTATAGTTGTTACTAGTTTAAAACATTATGATGTTGTTAGTAAGTATTATAGTGATTGTTATATTAAGTTTCATAATGAAAAGACACGTGAAGAAGCACTTAAGTTAACTAATAATATAGTATATATGGATTTGATAAGATATTTTGAGAGTGATGACTTAGAATATTTTAAATATATTAGATATATTGAAGAAGGTAAAACTAAGAGAGAAAAGATTAATGTATATGAGAGTGGTTTTAAGGATAATATAGGACGTGAGTATACTCGTAGTACTTATGACTTTGCTAGTCTTATTAATATAGAATTGCCCAGTGTTAAAACTCATATACCTGTTTATAGAGAAGACTCTAAAGATTTCTTGTTTGCTCTTGCTAAAAAGGGACTTGAGAAGAGACTTAATGGTAATGTTCCAGAAATATATAAGAATAGACTAATGTATGAGTTATCTATTATTGAAAAGATGAACTTTGTTGATTATTTTTTAATAGTTTATGACTTTGTATTATTTGCGAAAAGACATAATATATTAGTTGGTCCTGGTAGAGGTAGTGGTGCTGCTTCTTTAGTTAATTATAGTCTTGGTATTATAAATGTAGACCCGCTAAAATATAACTTGATCTTTGAAAGATTTTTAAATCCTGATAGAATTACTATGCCTGATATTGATATAGATTTTGATAGTCTAAAACGTGAAGAAGTAATTAAGTATGTAAGTGATAAGTATGGACACAAAAATACTGCTAGAATAATATCATTTAATACATTACTTCCTAAACAAGTTATACGAGATACAGCAAGAGTTATGGAATTAAATCCAATACTTGTTGATAATATATGTAAGACTATTAAAGATGAAAAGACTTTTGATGAGTTAAAGAATAATTTTGAATTTAACAATATCGTTAGAAGAAATAAAGATGCATTGTATTTAATAAAGGTATGTGATAAACTATGTGGTTTAAAGAAGAATACTAGTATGCATGCAGCTGGTGTTGTTATAAGTGATATAGCACTTGATTCTATTATGCCTTTATATATGGTGGGAGATACTATTCTTACTGGGTACTCAATGGAATATATTGAGAGTCTTGGACTATTAAAGATGGATTTCTTATCGATTAAGAATTTAAATACTATTTCAAATATACTTGATGATATAAGAAGTGATGGAATAAACTTAGATATAAATAGCATAGATTTAAATGACAAGAGGACATTATATTTATTTAGTAAGGCTTATACTACTGGTGTATTCCAATTTGAAAGTAGTGGTATGAAAGCATTCTTAAAAGATTTAGAAGTGGATTCTTTTAACACTCTAGTAGATGCGATAGCTTTATATAGGCCTGGTCCTCGTGAGATGATACCTAGCTATATAAGAAGGAAAAAGGGACTAGAGAAGGTAACATATTTAATACCTGAACTGGAGCCAATACTTAAAAGTACTTATGGAATAATCATATATCAGGAGCAAGTACTTGAGATTCTTAGAAGTGTTGGTGGTTATAGTTATGCTGAAGCTGACATAATAAGAAGAGCTATGTCTAAGAAGAAAGAGAGTGTTATAGCTTCTAATAAGGAAAAATTTATTAATGGAGTTATATCACATGGACATACAGGTGAAGTAGCAGAAGAATTATATGACTTGATAATTAAGTTCTCTGCTTATGGATTTAATAAGTCACATTCAGTAGTGTATTCAGTAGTGGCATTTCAAATGGCTTATTTGAAAATTAATTATACTTTGTATTTCATGAAAAATTTACTTAATATGAATAAGAATACAGAAAGCATAAAAGAATATATTGATGAAAGTAAGTTACTTGGTATAGAGTTTATGCTAATTGATATTAATAAGTCTTGTAAAGAGTTTGTTATAAGAGATAAAAAACTTGTTATACCACTTACTATTATTAAGAGTATTGCTTCTACTGTAAGTGAAGAAATAGAAAGTGAAAGAAGTAAAGGTTTGTTTAAAGATTTTTATGACTTTATGATTAGATGTTATAGTAAGAGTGTTAATAAGAGAGTTGTAATTGCTTTAATAGAATGTGGTGCTTTTGATAGTTTTAAAATAAATAAAAGAAGTTTAATAAATAGTTTTGATGAAGTTCTTAATTATGTTACTTTATGTAAGGATTTAAATATGGTGATTGATGAAAAGCCTATCTTAGAAGAGATGGATGACTATACTGATAGAGAAATTATAGATAATGAGATAATTAATTATGGATTTTATTTATCATTTCATCCAGTTACTAAGTTTGACAGAAGTAAGGCAATAACACTTAAAGACTTTACTAAGTATTTTAATAGAGTTATTCCTTTAGTTTTATATGTAGAGAGTGTACGTACTATTAAAACTAAGAAGGGGGATAAGATGTCTTTTATTAGATTTAGTGATGACAATGGAGCTATAGAGGGTGTTATGTTTCCAGATGCTTATAAAAAGATTGGTGAAGTTAAAAAGAACTATGTCTATAGGGTAGATGCTAAGGTTGAAAAGAAAGACAATACATATCAATTGATAGTGTATAATATGATTAATTTAGGTTAGGGGATAATATGAAAGAAGAAAAAGAAAAGACTACTAAAAATAGTAGTCAAAAGAGTAATGGTAGTGTTAAAAAGAAAACTACAAATAATGTAAATGTTAAAAAGAAGAATCAAAGTGTAAACAATAAGAAGAAAACTACTAGTACTAAAAAGAATTCTAATGTTAAGAAAACAAATAGTGTTAAGAATAAAGAAGTACAAAGTAAAGTAATTAGCACTAAAATGGATGAAGTTAAATCTAATGATAAAAAGAAGATTACTAAAAAGATTCTTGATATTATAAATTATATCCTTATAGTAGTGGTTATAGTTTGCTTGATACTTCTATATTTTAAAAGAGAGGAAGATGAGAAAACAATTAATGAGATAAAGGAAACAGTTGTTCCTAAAAATGAAGAAGTTGTTAAAGAAAAGACTGTTAGGAATTATATAATTGATTTACAAACTAAATTTAATAATAATGATATTAAAGGTATTCTTAATGTTTCTGGATTAGATGTAAGTATTCCGATTGTTAAGGGTAAAGATAATAGTTATTATTTAAAACATGCTGTTAATAAGAACAAAAGTGTTATTGGTAGTGTGTTTATGGATTATAGAAATAATACTAATAGTAGACAAATTAATATTTATGGACACAATAGTACTAGATTCAATCCTCCATTTAAGGTATTAGAGGAATACCTTGAAAAAGAATATTATGAAAAAAATAAATATATAGAATTTCTTGTTAATGATGAAACACGTAAGTATGAGATATTCAGTGTTATTATTGCTGATAAAGAAGATACTGAAGAACATATGCAGTTTAATTATTCTAATGATAATGATTGGTTAAAACATTTTGAAAGACTTAAAAAGAAAAGTAAGTATAAGATAAATGTTAATGTTAGAAAGACTGATAATATTATAGTTTTACAAACATGTATATTTGGTAAATATCATAATAAGTTACTTGTTATTGTTGGAAGGGAAATTTAGACAATGTAAAAACAGCCAAGAGAATAGGCTGTTTTTACAAATGTTAGTTAGTTTGAATAATTATACAGCTCTTATTATAATAATTATTCTATGATATCAAATAGTTTATCAATATAGTTGAACTTAAAGCATATTGTGAGTAGTGAATTCGACGTTAGGTGTTAATCTCTTCCATTTCCTCATATATGGCATTTAGACCATAGATGACAGTTCTATTTGAATGTATAATCAGTATCAAAGATACCGTGAGCTGTCTATATGACAATTTGTAAGCTTCTTTCGTCGCTTACTGGTAAATATTATATCATGTTTTGAAGAAATTACAATAGTATTTTGAAAAAAAATCCAATTTTTGGAAAAAAAGCAGTTCTTTTATGAACTGCCTAATAATTAATTGAATTTTTTCTTTAGAATTATAGTTCCAAGTAATGAAATTATACTTAATATAGTTGTTATTTCTAAAGTATTATTTGTTTCAATTCCAGTGTTTGGAACAATACTTGGAGTTGGAGTAGGAGTTGGTTCATCTGGTGTATCGTCTCCTCCAATACCACCTGTAAATTCATAGATGTATGTAACTATTATAGTTCCATCAATGTATTTACCTTTAGTTTCTCCATCTATATCTATTAAACTATAATCTTCGAATTCTTTTTCTGTTGTTGTATAGTA
>CAKONA010000050.1 GCA_934096785.1 uncultured Bacilli bacterium
GTATACTGTAGCGTCATTACATTCTTCATCTATTTCTGTTAGATACATTTTATCTGCGATATCTATAAATTCTTTATATATTGAGGCACCACCTATTATGAATATTTCTTCGTTTAAATCTTTTGTATTTTCAAGAAGTTCTTTCATTGATTTGTATGTTTCAATATTTGAGTTATCTATGGCCAATGAAGTTAGAACTATGTGATGACGATTTGGTAATAATTTTGGAAGGGATTCTAGTGTTTTTCTTCCCATTATTATTTTGTGGTTTGTTGTCTTTTCTTTGAAGAATTTCATGTCTTCTTTTAGATGCCATATTAAATCATTGTTTCGCCCTAGTTCTCTATTTTTGCCTATTGCGGCGATTATTGAGTAACTCATTGTGCGATTGGGAATGAGATTTTACCATGATGATGGTAGTTAAGAACTTTTATGTCTTTTAATTCTTCACTGTTATCAAAATCATAGAAGTCTTTTACTTCTGGATTTAGCCAAAGTTCTGGAGCAGGTAAATCTTCAAGTTCTTCTCCTCTTTTAATTTGTTCTTTTATACCTTCTATTTGGTTTACATAGATATGTGCATCTTTTATACTCCAGTATAGTTTGCCTGGTTTAAGTCCAGTTACATGAGCTATCATATAAAGTAGTACTGAGTATTGTGTTACATTAAATGGAAGACCTAGTGGTACATCACAACTTCTTTGGTGAACATATGCATTTAAGTGTCCATCTGTTACATCCCATTCTGAAGACCATACGCATGATGGGAGAACTGCTGTACTTAAGTGTTTATTTTGCCATAGGTTTACTATCATTCTTCTATCAGTTGGATTATTCTTAATAGTATTAATTAAATTATTGATTTGATCATATTCTTTTACTATCCATCCATATGCTGTTCCGATAGTGTGTGCCCACTCTTTTCCAAAGTCTTTTACTATTTCTTTTTTCACAAGTTTTCCATTTTCATCAGGTACCATTTGAGTTGCTTTCCATAAACCATTTTCATCTATTTCCCATTCATCCCAGATGTGTACATTTCTTTCTTGAAGCCATCTTACATCATTACTTTGTACTTGGAAAATCCATAACATTTCAAGTATTGCTTGTCTATAAAATAATTGTTTTGTTGTTAGAAAGGGAAACTCTTTTTCAAGGTCAAATTCAAAACTATAAGCTGGTATTTTAATAGTATTGATTCCTGTTCTATTTTCTACTTCTTTTCCTTCCTTTAGTATTTTTTTACATAGTTTAAGATATTCTTTATCCCAACGTCCCATTGTTTCCTCCTTAAAATCTTGTCATTCTTTTTATTTCTTCTGTGGCAGTTTCAATATGTTTATCTAATACATCTATTATTTCATTACTTATGTCATCTATTGATTTGATGTCTTCTAATTTTGTGAATTTGTCTGTTTTTATACAGTTAATACGCGACCAATTATAGCGAGTACATATTTCTTGATATGTTTTTTCTGCGTGTCTTAGATGTTCTTCATTGTTTTCATTTCCGTCTCCAGATGCTCTTCCTTTTCTAAGTTCTTTTGCTGCTTCAAAAGGCATGTATAGAAATATTACTATGTCTGGTCTAGGTAGTTCACATAAATCAAATTCTAGTTTTTCAATGAATCTTAGTATTTTGTTTCTTTCTCTTTTGTTTTTTGCTTTTCCTGCTTGATGTCCCATGTTTGATGTTGTGTATCTATCAAGTATTACGATATCGTTTTTGTATAGTTCTTCTTCGATAAACTTTAGAAAATTATAACGTCTATCTGCGGCATAGTATAGACTACTTACTAGTGGGTCTACATTAGCTGATGTTTCAGGAAATACTGACTCTCCTAATTCTTTTTTACCTAAATATGATGCACCTACAATTTTACCTGTTGGTGTGTCATATCTTGGAAATGAATATCTTTTAACTTTTAAACCAAATGCTTTATAGTGTTCTTCAAGCTTTTGGCTCTGTGTTTCTTTTCCTGAACCATCTGTTCCTTCGATAACAATTATCTTTGCTCTTTTCATAAAAATCCTCCAAAAAAATAACATAGTAATACTATGCTAAATTATGTTTAACAAATATTACCTCTATATCTAATATAACACATAATTTTATATTTTCAATAGAGAATTTGTTAATGAGTTAATTTCATTTGTGATGGGTCTTCTTTCATTAATGCGAGTAGTTCATCTATGTATTTTTTGAATTCTAGTGATAGTTCTGCAATCTTCTGTGCGTCTTCAAATGAGACTCCTTCAAACATGTCATGTATGTTTCCGTTTAAGGCATCTTTGTAGCACTCAATTATTGTATCTGAATCTAATTTCCCTTCAAAAACTATTTCGTGATATGCATTAAGTTTTGCTTTAATAGGCATTATTTCCATGAATTTGTCTACTGTATCATTATTTAATTTTGCTTTTACAAAAGATGTAAAGATACCTAACGTATTATTAGTTAAAGGAAAAGGTCCATAGTATGTATATAAGTCATAAATAAATATTTTAAGTCCATTATTTTTCATAAGTCACCTCTTTCTTGTTTAAATTATTATATATTTTTTATTTAAAGATTTCAAGATAAAATAAAATATGATACAATATTCTTGGATGTGATTTATATGGCAGAACAAAAAACTATTGTATTTAAAGCAAGTGATAATATCAAAGAGAAAATGATTGATTATTATGAGTTATTACAAAGAGATAAAAAACCACCCTATTCTGTATTTCAAGCTGAGGAAGGTGGAACTATTATTACTTTATATGAAAGTGGTAAAGTTATGTTCCAAGGTATTAGTGCTGATATTGATGCTAATATGTGGAAGGATTTAGAGAGACATTTTAATCAAAGAGATATTGATGGTGAATTAAAAGCTAAAGAAAATAAGGAAGATGATAAGACTTATTACTATTATGATGCGATTGGTAGTGATGAAGTTGGTACTGGTGACTATTTTGGTCCTATTATTGTGACTGCTACACTCGTTGATAAATCTACTAGGAAGTTGCTTGAAGACTTAAAGATAATGGACTCTAAGAAGATGACTGATGAGAAGATTCGTAGGTGTGCACCTATACTTATGGATAAGATTCCTTATGTTACTTTTACATTATCTAATTTGAAGTATAATGAACTATCTAATAAGGGATTTAATATGAATAAGATTAAGGCTATTCTTCATAACAGAGTTTTATATGAACTTTCTAATAAAGGAATTCCATATCATAAAATTATAGTTGATCAATTTACTACTCCTAGAAGTTATTTTAGTTATTTAAAGCAAGAGAATATTACTGATAAGGTTACTAAGATAACATTTTTAACTAAGGGTGAAAGTAAACATTTAAGTGTAGCTGCTGCTAGTGTTATAAGTAGATATTTATTCTTAGTTGAGATGGATAAGTTATCAGAAAAGTATGGAGTTACTATATTAAAGGGTGCTAGTGATAAGGTAGATGAACTTGGTAAAAAGATAGTCTCTAAGTATGGTAAAACAGAACTAGAAAAGATAGCAAAACTTAATTTTAAAAATACAGAAAAGATTCTAAATGACTAGAATCTTTTCATTTTCCATGAGTTTAATTTTATAGTAACCTGTTTTAGGACAAATGTATTCAAGTTTGTATTTTATTTCTTCTTTTGGTTCTTCTTTTACCTCTTCTTTAGGTTCTTCTTTTTTTATTTCTTCTTTTAGTATTTTATATTCTTTAGATGTTTCAGCGTTTAGAATATTGTTTTCATTTAAGTATGTATATTTTAATGGGTCTACTTTTGTATTGTTGATTTTTACTTCATAGTGACAGTGTACTCCTTTTGAGTAACCTGTGTTTCCCATAATTCCGAGAATGTCTCCTCTTTTTACTTTGTCTCCTTTTTTAACTCTTATTGTGTTGTATTTTAAGTGTGCGACTACTGTTTCAATATTGTTGCCATGATCTATTATTACGTAGTTGCCATATGTTTTACTTGTTTTATCTGTTTTATTATAATTTTTAAGTACTTTCTTTACTACTCCATCAGCAGGTGCGATTATGTTATGGTTTGGTCCTCCATATTTTGAGTTCCATGCCATATCTAAACCATGATGAGAGCTTGAAAATCCTCTTGTGAAACTTACATACTTACAGGGAAAATATAGTTTTATCATAAGTCTTTTCTTTCTATTTCTTTTACTTCAGTTAGCTTGTTATATGACTTAAATAGTTTGTCTTCAAATGCTTTATATAGGGAGTCTGCTCCAATGAAACTAAATAAACCTACCCAAACTGAATCAACTAATTTGTATTCTGTGAATGATAATGTAAACAAAATACCAAAACTCATGGATATTATGAATGATATGTATATCAAGCAATCACTGCATTTTATTAATGATATTGTTTTAATCTTTTGAACGAATGCTGTACTTATTATGCTCGATGAGACTGCGATTAAAAGCAGTGCTTTTATTAATTCTATATTCATATTACCACCTATAGTATTTTATTAGTTATAGATGTTTTTGAATATTATTAAAGTCTAAAAAAGCAAAAAACCAGCAGTGCTAGCCTTTTGAATTAACAACCCATATATGGTATACATATATGCACTAATTAAATGTACTATTATTATATGCAAAAGCTTAAATTTTATTTATAGCAAGCAAAAACTAGCAAAAGCTAGTCTTTGAATCATATCCTTCCATATATGTAAAACATATATGCATTAATTAAATGTAGTTTAATTATACTTTTTTACGAGTTAACTGTCAACACTTTTTTAAAAAAATATTCTATTTTGTTATCTAAACAAATAATATTTAGACATTATTTTTCTAATTTTAGAATAATCCGTCTTGGTAATTATTGCAAGTTTGTCTTTTGAAAAATATGGTGCTAAGATTCTTTTGCTACTTATGTTCATCATATTTTCTATTTTAGCTGTTCCTTCTGATAAACATTCTAAATCGTAATGGAAATAATGCTTATCTTTTCTTTTTTTAGTTGTCAACGGAATTATTGTCCATAATCTTCTATCAGCAGTGGCTCTCCATAATATTGCTGGTCTTAATTTCTTAATTCACTGCCTATACCAATTCCTAAATTGACCCAGTATATGGCATTCTGAATTATCCTATCGTCATAGATATCATTATTATTTATAATATACTTATCACGACACCATTTTAAATAATTAATACCATCAATATCTGACTTTATATTATTGTCCATAAACTTAAGTATTGACATCTTACATTTTTTTAAAATCATTTCATACTCTTTAGATGACAATTTTATAGGCTTTTTATGCTCATAAATGCACCTTCTCATTTTTGATTTATTATAATCTGAAATTCTTTTAACATCCACATATTTATTAATGGATTTGCAATATATATATTCTTCTCTTTTATCCGCATATACTGGTAACCCTACATAATGATTAGCCGATATATCATAAATAATTAACACCCATTCTTTTGTACCTTTTTCTTTGGTTTCGTATATTTGTTTATAATTTATTGATAACACTATTTCACCACCTTTTTCGAATATCTTTTATTATACATTTTAATATTTAGTTTATCAACAATTTAATTAAAAAAGTTACCTTTTACAGTAACTTATAATATATTTATCTTCGTAGATAAAATAGTTTAATTTGTAATTGTTTTTATTCTTTATGATTTTATTATCTTCAATCATATTTAAGTCTTTTAGATTTGTATAAATACCAGTACCTATACATTTTAGGTATGATTCTTTTAGAGTCCAAAGTATTGTGAAATATAAATCTTTATTATCAGTATTATTTATAAATGTTAATTCTTCTTTTGATAGAATAGCTTTTGCCATTATGTCATTATATTTTCTTATGTATTCTATGTCTATTCCACATTCAACTTCTTCAATTATGAGTACTGATAAATCTAATGTATTGCTTTTATTGAATTTAAGTTTGCTATTTTTGAAATATGGTTTTCCATATTCATTTCTTATAAAAGGTTCATTTGATAAGGAATTAATCTTATCATTTATTTCTTTTTCGGATGCGATTATTAACATAAATTTCACTTCCTTAAGAGAAACTCAAGGCTTCTTACTTTATCTTTAGTGTCTTTCTTTAGATTTGGATTAAATAGTAGGCCTACTCCTCCATTTTGAATCCAACTATTTATGTTGTTACTTGAGTCATCTATCAATAATTTATGTTTTGGTTCTACTACTTCATGTTTATTTAAATTAGGAGGACATAGTATTACTGGACTATAGATGTTTCTTTTTCTAAGTTCGTTTACTTTAGCATTCATTTCACTTATTGTATGTATTTTTGTTATAATAGCGATTTTCTTTTTTAAAGATTCTAACTCTCTTATTATGTCTACAGAATTATTGATTTGTTTTGACTCGCTTAATATGTATTCCCATTCTTCATTATGAACTCTTGCATATTTAAAATATTCTATATATCCTGATTCTCTAGTTGTATTAAAATGTAAATCATTCATTCTTTCAATTATTTTTTCTTCTGTATCAAGTATTACTCCATCAAAGTCAATTAATGTATACTTTTCCATTACACTTATTCTCCTTTAAATGTTTTTCTTATCTTGAGTATACCATAAATCAAAATAAAACTCTATCATATTTAATAGAGCTTTATTAATTAATTATTTGTTTTCCTCGAACTTAAGTTCTTTTATTTTTAAAATGTCTATATTATATAATTTATATATTGATTCTACATCTAATGTAGTGTAATCTTTTTTAGTATAACCTAATAATTTTAATGTGTCTAATACATCTTGTTCACTTTTACCTTCTATTTCTGCATAAGTAGGAATCATTGGCCATGAATCAATAGATATTTCTACATTATTTAATACATACATCTTACGATAATTTTCTTGATAGTTTCTACTTTTGAATCCTAGACTTTCTAGTAGTTCATTTGTAGTTTCTAGTGAATCAACAGTTATTTCTATTTCATCTGTTCCACTTATTGCACTTTTATCTTTTATTTCTTTTACTGTCAATGTTGTTTTAGTTCCATTAGTTCTTAGTCTAATCCATTTATTTGGATTTGCAGGAATAGTATCATATACATATCTTTTTTGCATACTATCACTTACTTATAATTGTATATTAAATTAAAGACAAATAAAAGAAAAAGATTGAAATAATGTTATCTCAATCTTTTAGTAATTACTTATTATTGATTGCAGCTTGTGCAGCAGCTAATCTAGCAATTGGTACTCTATATGGACTACATGATACATAGTCTAGTCCTACTCTATGACAGAAGTCAATTGTAGCTGGGTCTCCACCATGTTCTCCACAAATACCAAGGTGAATATCTTTTCTAGTTTTTCTACCTTTTTCAGCAGCCATTTTAACTAGTTGTCCTACTCCTTTTTCATCTATTCTAGCGAATGGGTCGCTTTCGAATATTTGTTTACTATAGTAGTCAGTTAAGAATTTACCTGCATCATCACGGCTAAATCCGAATGTCATTTGTGTTAAGTCGTTTGTACCAAATGAGAAGAATTCAGCTTCTTCTGCGATTTCATCAGCAGTTAATGCAGCTCTTGGTATTTCAAT
>CAKONA010000051.1 GCA_934096785.1 uncultured Bacilli bacterium
AACTTACTCCATATATCTTTTCTATACTTAGTAATTATACTTCTTTCTATTTCTTTATATTCTTCCATAGTCACATCTCCAAAAAAAACATTAAATCAATTTTACCAAATTTCTAGTTAAATGTCATCAATAATTTAAAAAGAACTACATTAAGTAATTCCTTCATATCTATTTATTATCACATTCTATTATTTGTTCAATTAACTCTGGTATCTTTGACCAATCATCTGTTTGAACACCATCATAACTTTGATCATATGGTCCATACAAAATTGCTTTAATTCCATTTTCATTCGCAGAAGTAATATGTCTTAACTCATTATCTATTAAAATATCATAGTTATGTTCTTTTAAGAATTCACTCTTAGAATAAAAGCCTAAATGTAAATGACTATAATTAACACTGTTACTTTCAAAATATTTAGATAAATTTTTAAGTAAAGACGCATACTTATTAAGTGGCCTTGCGCTTAGTAAATCAACTATATAACCTTTTTCTAACATTTTATTAAATGCTTCCACTACTCCTTCTTTTACTTTACCATAAGCCATATCTTCTCTGTGTTCTGTCCAGAAAAGACTAAGTTCAGCATCTCCCCACTTATATTCTTTAGTTTTATCTATTTCTGGATGTTCTTCTAAAAACTTATTCCAATAAAACTCTTCTAGTTCTTTAGTTGATAATATAGTGTCATCTATATCAACAGCAATCTTAATTTTAGAGTCATATTCATTCTTTACTTTTTTAAGTCTTTCTAACTCTTCTTTTACAAAGTTAGTTGTCTCATCTAAAGCTTTTTCTAGAGATTCATCATCATATATCATAGATTCTTCTGCATCTTTATTCATGAATAAAGTCTTATTTGTGTAATCAATTGAACCACCTTCACCAAACAAACCATTAAGATTTAATTCAGTAATATCGCATGAAAAGCCAGAATAATCTTCCATATTAATTGATAAATTATCTAGATTATATCTATAAGCAAGTCTTTGTTGCATCTTAATTCCTTCATAGTAACTTAACCAATTCTCATCTTTAATTAACTTTCCAGTTTTATCTATAACATATGGTTCTCCATCTATCTTCTTTTCATGTCTAGGATCAACATTAGTCTTCCAGTATTGATCAACAATTAAATGAACTAAATATCCAAAATAAAATGGATTACTTATAGAATTATAATATTTAATATAGAAGTTAGTGTAATCATTAGCTTGACCATCTTTAACTCTAAAATCCCAAAAATGTGATAAATACTTATCTTTAATTCCAGAATCTTTAGGAACATTTCTCCAACAATCAGGTGACACAGTTCCTATTCTAAATAACCTTTCATCATAATGATAATCTTCATTAATCCTTTTAGCAATCGCTTCATGTACTCTAGCAGATGGCATATTATCAACTCCTTATGAATTCATTTTACCATTTTATAATCAAGTATGTAAATACTCACTTTATTTTTCATGATTTGGTATCATTAAATGCATTATCAAAAGTTAAATATTCTAGAATAAAATTAGCGACACCATTTTCATTATTGTCAAACTTAGTAATATAGGATGCATTTCTTTTCAAACTTGATACACCATTTTTCATAGCAACCTTGTATTTACATTTTTCAAACATAGAAACATCATTTATTCCATCTCCAAAACAAATAGATGAGTTATTCTTGGAATTAAAATATTTAAAAATAATATCAATTGCATTTCCTTTAGAAGAATTAATATTGTCAATATCCATCAAATTGATAACACTTTTATCTATTGATAAATTATTTATTGAAATATTCATACCGCTTAGTTCATTAACTGCTGATAAAAACCTTGATTTGTCAAAAGACAAAAGAACAATTTGAAATATTTCATCACAATTTTCACAAATTGAAGAAAAATCAGAGACTTCTAAATCATATGATTCTTTTTCATCTTTATTTAAATCAAAAAATAATCTATATCTTTTACTAATTGAATTAAATATTGAATCAATTTTAAATTTTTTGCAAATATCAAATATTTTAATAACTAAACTTTTGCTTATAGAAAGTTTCTTGAAAAATTTATCATTTTTAGAATCATATATAATTGAACCATTATCAGATACTAAAATAGCATTTATGCCCAGTTCGTCCATAAGTCTCATCAAATCAGGAAAACTTCTACCACTGATTAAAACAATTTTAATTCCAAATAATTCGCATTTTTTTAAAACATTTTTAGTATAAAAAGAAATATTTCCACATGAATCAACTAAAGTTCCATCAATATCTAAAAACATAAAATCAATTTTCATTATTAATATCTTTCTTAAAATTAGCTGAGTTATGATAGTTACATTTTTGATTATTAAAAATTGCATACTTTTTATTTCCAATAAAAGAAATTTTATTATCAGAAATAAATATAACATCTTCTTCAGGGAGATATATAGTTTTATATTTTTTTGAATATTCAATAAGATATTCTTTATTCTTCTTAAATCCCTCATTACTCAAATGACAAAGTATAGAATATCCATTTAAAAAATTTAAGCCATCAACATATTTAGAATAATTGCTCTTATCATCATCTAATATACAACTATCAATATTCTTACCAAATATAATTGCTCCTGCACTACCAGCAAATATAACGCCATCATTTTTTAAATAATTTTGAATCTTAATAATATTAGAGTTTTGATTTAATTCATCTAACAATTTAAATGTATTACCACCGCCAATAAACAAAGCAGAATATTTATTAAAATCTATTTTGCTTAATTCAAGAGAACTTCTCACCATCTTGAATTTAGGAGAACCAAAGTATCTAACTTCATTAGAAAACCATTTATTACAACTATCATATGTTTTTTCATCTAATGCTAAAGGAATGTATAAAATAGGCTTGCTTTTATCTATAACGTTATCAAACTTTTTGTAAGCAAAATTGGTTTGATTACCACTTCCTCCCCCACATAAAAATAATTTCATAAATTAACACCTCCAACTTTCTTAACAATTTCTTTATTAAATCCAGAAGAATTCAATCGATTTAAAAACTCTTCTCTTGATAAATTAATATCAATGTTAGGTAAATTAGTATAGCCTAAATCAGATAAGCGATTAATTAAAAATCTATTTCCATTTCTTACGTATTCTTTTGTAATATCTTCAATATTTCCTATAAATGAACTTTGCCAATCTCGCCAATATATAATGCATTCTTTAAGATAATTAATTTCATTTTTATTAAGATCTCTACCTTCTAAAAATTCAACTAACTTCTTCGAAAATAATCTAGCTCGATATCCCATATTCTTATTTGATGGTTTGATATCATTAACAGAAAGTAATGAAATGGCTGATAAAAGTGCTTTAATCTTAGAAGGAATCATTAAACTATCTGAAAACAAATCATAATATGATTTTTGAGAAACAGCCCACCTGATTCTTTCTAAACCAAAGCCCAAATCGCACATAGATTCAATCGGAATATTTTCGTTATCGCATTTTACTTTTGTAAAAAAAGTCGAATCACCAATTTCAACATTATTATAATAGTAAAAAGTTCTTTTTCCCTCTAAATAAATATCTCCCCATTTATCAACATAATAATCAGAGTTTGTTATAATTTCATTTTTTCTAAGTCCAACATTACATAAAAAATCATACCAATCTTTAACCATACTTATATATTCTTCTTCAGAGTTATTAATTATAGAAGATGTTGCATTAACAAAAGCTAAAGAAGTACCTTCGCATAAATCATTGATATACTGACTTCTAATAACAGGCTGAGGTATAAAAATCTTAGTATCTGATGGTAACAACATATTTCTGTATTTTTTTAATAAAGGTTGAATCCCAGCTGAAATAAATACAGTATCTTTATTATTTCCAACGCAGTGAGGTTTTTCAATTACATAACCATTCTGTTCAAAAAAATTGGAAACATTTTTTGATTCTATTGTATTCATATACTTTATCCTTTCTAATAACTATTCAATTTTAATTTTTCATTAATTATTTCAAGAGTAACCTTTTCATGATTAGTTATATATTTATTTACTATATTATTTATATCTTCTAAAATTTCCTTATCAACGTTCTCATTTAATTCAACACTAACATTCCAAGGGTCATTAATATCATCTCCCATTTTAGAAGTGCAATAGACAACGTTTTGAATATTATATTTGTCAAAGATTTCCTTGCTTATCATATCCCCAATAGCTGTAAATAGCTTGCCAGTATGATACACAGGATTCTTACCACATGCCGCCTCCATACTAAAGTTTCTGCAAAAGGGAATTACACCTCTTGATCTATTTCCCCTACCAACTGCTCCTTCATCGCCACTTTCTACAGCACTACCAGTTAAAGTCATATATAAATCATTATTCTCATAATTATCTCTTGTATTCAAATAAACATTAACGGAATTATTTTCAAAAGTTTCTTTAACAATATTAACAATATCTTTTTTAATCTTTTGTAGTTTAGATTTATAATCATTTGAATTTAAAGTTTGTTCAATATTTAGTACAACATGTTCTAATTTGCTTAAAGGATAATAACTAACAGTTGTTGATGTATCATTACATCTATTATGATTATTATGTCTTTTTGCATCTTCAATTCCAGTAACTTCAAAAAAGTTTTTTCTTTCATTTTTTGTGTTATTATTCTCATCATATATAACACCAGGTCCCTCATTATGATGTGTATTATCAATAATAATTAAATCATTATTTAAATCTAGCATTGGAAAAAGTTCGTTAAAATAATTCTTAATTGTATTAGAAACAATATTCATATAATCAATTCTTTCATTGTTAAATCTATCAGTAAATCTTCCATTCACAAGAATTCTTATAGGTGCAACCATCTTACCACCACCAAATTTAACAATAGAGCCTCCTCCTAAAATAGAAAGCTTGTCAATCATATGTCTAAGAATAACACCATAATTATTTAAACAATAAATTTGAATAATTTGCCGAAATTTTTTCAGCCAAAGTATCACAAATATTATCTGGATGCCCCTTTCCTTTTGTTTCTACGACTTCAAAGTCTTGCTTATCAATATTTTTTCTTTCATTAACATAAATAAATGTTTTCATAAGCTCTCAACTCCTTCACATTAAAAATTTTTAATAAAATTTATAGCAATCATAAGTCACTATCTTCAACATCACTTCCTTACAAAAAAATGTTCAAACACATAGTTCTATTATGCATTTGAACATTTCAAAAATTAAAGATAAAAATAAGCAAAGCAAAATACTACATTTACTATTTTTTAACAAAAATAAGAATTCATGAATATTTAGCTGCATAAAATTTCTCCTTAAATAAATATAATACCACTATTCTAACATACTTATCTATTTTGTCAATAATTTTTAATGATTATTATGCCTTTATTCTTTTACATACGTGAATAATTAGTAAAAGTTCACATATTTTTTAACCACATATACATCCCATCTTCAGCAACTTCTTTTTTAACTTTAAATCCAAACTTTTCATAAAAAAGTTGTTTACCAGGTGCTGATAATAATTCAATAATCATTTCTTCTCCATCTAATAAACTGTCTTTAACATAAGTCATCAATGATTCAATTAGTTTTCTGCCAATTCCTTTGCCTTGATAAGGAAGCATTACTATAACATCAAATATAAATCCAGCATATCCTCCATCAGTCACAAATCTTGCCATACCAATAGTCTTACCATCAAGAACATATTTAACATTTATACCATTTTCTACTGAAAGCTTAAGCAATCTTAAAGATGGTACCTTCCAACCAACTGAATTTAGTATTTCAATGTATTCTTCTATAGTTAATTTATTATATTCTACCATTCTTTCCTCCACTTAAGTCAATTATATAATAACTATCTCACATTTGCCAAGCAATTCTTCTAACTTTCTATTTGAAATAAAATACAAAATAGTTTTACTAGCCTTAGAATAATACATATCTAAATATTCACGTACATCACTATTAAAATTATACTTATCTTTAAGTCTACTAAACGATTCAAGGAGTTTATCATTAAAACAATTATTCTTATAATCATTATAAATACTATCTATACATATTAAATCAGTATTCAAACATTCTACTTCTTCATTACAATATAAAAGTAAAATTGAAATTAAGAATACATCACTAAATATATTTATAACAATATCTTTATAATTAACATATTTCTTCTTTAACATTCTTTTGATCGATTCAACATCAAAGCATCTACAAAAGATATTTTCATAATTAATATATCTTAAATACTTATCAATAAACAAAATACCATTAAGTTTTATTCTTTCTAAAGCACATTCATAATCAGCACTTATTATAGTTCTATCTGAATAATAACTATAATTATATTTTTTAAAGAAACAATCAATTCCATCTTTTAAAGTACTGTTATAGTAATAGTTATCTATCCTAATCATATTTTTAAGGAATACAACTTTATAAAACATTTTAGTTTTAAGAACAAACTCCTTTAATTTATTTAAAGATTTATCATACAAAATAAATATATCTTCATTAAGTAATAATCCAATTCCTAAATTAATATCAAAATCTTTCAAACACAAATCAAACGTAAACATAATAGAATTATGAATATATTTTAGTTCATTAACATTAACAGTACTAACAAGTCCACCTTTTAAATGAACACATTTATAATGTAAAAGTTCTAATAATTTATTATATATTAAGTCTCTATCATCTAAAGAAATAATTCCATAACAGTAGCAATATTTAATTAAAGACTCCGTATAATTATTTTGATCAATGTTATTTATAGAAGTTAAATTACTCATATAAATCACCAAACTTTATCTTAGAATTTAATTCATCAAAGAAAAGAGAACCTAATAATAATGTACTTCCTCCACACTTATCAAAACATTCTCTCATATAATTAATTATTTCTTCATCTGACAAGTAACCACTAAACTCAAATTGATATTCATAAAATATACTAACTAATTCATTAATTGTTTCAAAATAATTATCACTATCAATATAAGAAGAATCATAAAAAGCATAAACAATATCATCTATAACAGACTTACCTATTTCAATAAGACCAAGATTTTTCAAAGTATCATTTTTCCTTTCAATAATCATAACTATTTCTTCATATTTTAATACTAATCCTTTATCACTTGTAACATCATTTAACTTCATTAAAGAATCAATCATCTTCTTATCATTATTAGTTTCAACAATACTAAACATTTATATCACCCAATACTTAATATCATATTTTAGTACATATTACAATTCTTGAAAAAAAGCCCATTTTATGGTAATATAAGACTACAAAACAAAAGGAGAAGTATTAATTTTCTCCTGTTTTTTTATCCATAAATCATGTAATAT
>CAKONA010000052.1 GCA_934096785.1 uncultured Bacilli bacterium
CTAACCCACTTGTATAAGCAGGACTTACAACTGGATCTGCAAGTTCCCATATCTTACCAACAGGATCTTTAAATGCTCCATCTCCATATACCATTACTTCTACTGTTTTACCAGTCTTTTCTTTTATTAATTCTTGTACTCTATTTACAAGAATGTCTCCAGTTCTAGGAAATAACTTAACCCTCTCTTCAGTAGAACGATTACTACCTAAAAGTCCATATGGAGAATATCCACTAGAGTTAACACTATGATTAAGTATATCACTAAGTGTAAGAACATGTGCTTCATTATCACACTTCTCAATCTTTGCTTTAGTTTCAATTCTAGTATGAATATCGCAAGCAATCACATCCTTAGTATATTTTAAAATATCCTCAGGCTTATTTGAAAATACCATTTCAAACTCACAGCCTTCTTTTAATACTAAATCACGATACACTTCATACATATTAACACCAGTAAATAAATGTTTAAAATGAATAAATTTTTCTTTGTATTCACTCTCAGTAATTAAATCACTAGAAGGATTAATACCATATTTTACTAAATCATCTTTATATAGAATATCATTACCGACTTCATCACTTGGATAACTAGATAATAAAGTAATCTTCTTAGTACTTCTAGCAAATGCACTTAATAATACAGCAAATCTATTTCTACTTAATATTGGAAATACAAGACCTATGTGTTCTGAATTATTAAGTTTCTTTTTAACGTCAGTAGCAATTTGATCTAAAGTAGCAAAGTTTCCTTCACTAATGCCAACTACTGCCTCAGTTATTCCAATAACGTCTTTATCTTCTAATTCAAAGTTTTCACTTTTACTTGCTTTAAGAACAGAATCAACTACTATATTCGCAAGATCATCGCCTTCTTTAATAATAGGTGTTCTAATTCCTCTAACAATTGTTCCAACGTCTCTCATAAATCACTCTCCTACTTTATAATCATATCATACTTTTAAGAATTTGATATTTCATATTACACTTTATTTACAGAGAACTATTTAAGAAATTTATATTTTCCTATTAATGGTAAGTCTTTACTTTTACCAGCATTAGTATTATATAGTCCAATCAAAGTAAAAGTTATTGATAAACAGTATAGTACAAAAGATATGAATTTAACTAGTAATGGAGTTTCTGTACTCATTAAGTATTGACGAGTAAACATCGCATACAGCACTTTAGAAATAACAACAGTTAAAATCCAAAACAATGATAAGTTTACTCCTTCCTTAATATGATATTTCATATAATTAGATTTACTTTCTAACTTTTTAAAGTATTTAAAATAGAATGCAACTAAAGGTATATAGCATAATGTCCCATATAATTTATATTGTTTAACTTCATCACTACCAAAATAGCTTGTATAATCAGTAGTATTCATAACTTTCTCAACAGCATTAATTGTTTTATCACTAAAATCATCTTGTGGTTTAGTAGTAGTATCATCATTTAATATACCCTTGCTTTCACTTATATCATTCGCAAGTTCTACCATATCCATATTATTATTTTCTTCTTGTACATTATTATTTACATTGTTATTATTGTTATTAATATTTTGATTATCATTCATAATTTACCTTCCATTCTATTTAGATTATAACATAGTTTTTAAAATGAAAGAAATATTTCATTATATTTATTGTCAAATTAACTTCTTGTAAATACAATTTATGTGATGTAGAATATTATCAAAAGAAGTGAGGTCAATATGAATGTATTAAGATTTAATGATAAATTTGATGATATTATAGAAGAACCAACAAGTTACTGGAAAACTATAGAAGAAGTACCAGAACATATAATAGAATTCATTAATAAAACCTCAGATTCTATTCCTTTAGAAAATAATAATAAAAAATATTGTCCTATATGTAATGAAGAAATAACAAAAGAATACAAATGTCCTAAATGTTTAAAAATATTCTCATCAAAAGATAAACTAACAAGTTTAAATGATTATATCTATTATTATATATTTGATATCAGCAATAATAATATAATTCTTTATTTAATATGTGAATATATAAATTATAAAAATACAATGTCATTCTATCCATACAAAACAAATAAAATAAGTATCGATGCTATATATCAAATATTGCCAACTAAAATTATTAATGTTAAAGAAAACACACAAACAACATATAAGGAACTAGAAAATATAATTGAAAAGTTTAAAAAAGGTAAAAAAATAAATGACATTGAATTTAATTTGTTAGATAGTTTCTTTTTTAATTCATATAAACATCAGTATATATATACAAATAACTTAGATGATTTAAAACAAACCACACTATATAAATATAGTAATATATGGACTTTAAAAAAATATCTAAAAAATAATTATTTTACTTTATCAAGTCTAACATTCTATCCCATATATTATAAAGAATTTGAATATCTATTAAAATTAGGATTATATGATTTAGCAGTTTCTAATTGTTTTGATGTTAAATACAAAGGAAGTTTCAAAAATACATTTGGCATCGAAAAGAAGTATTATAAATTCATGAAAGAAATAAACATAAATTATTCAGAATTAAAATCACTAGAACTCTATCCTACAACTGATATTAACATATTAAACTTTGTAAATGAAAATTATTGGTTAGTAAAATCAATACAAAAATATACAGGTTTAGACAAAGTATTAAACTATTTAAAGGAACAAAATCTAAATATAAATAACCTACATGAATATAATGATTATTTAAGATGCTCAGAAGAAATGAAATTAGATTTAAAAGACCACACCATTTTATTTCCTAAACATTTTATAGAAGAACACGACAAAATCACAAAGGAAATGATAATAGCGAAAGACCCATTAATTAATAACAAAATAAAAAGAATATCTAACATACTAGTACTTAATAAATATGAAGATGATAAATATATTATATTTCCAGCAAATAGCATAAATAGTCTTATAGAAGAAAGTTCTGAACAATCAAACTGTGTAAGAACTTATTGTAATTTGGTAAGTAACAACGAATGTCAAATATATTTCATGAGACATAAAAACAATATTAAAAAATCATTTGTTACAATTGAAGTTAGAAATAATAAGGTTGTGCAAGCAAAAACAAGATTCAATAAAGAAGTAACAAAAGATGTAATGAATATTATTTTAAAGTGGGAACAAACATTAATACCATTAAACAACGAATAATCTTGTAAATCAAATAAAGATGATGTACACTATATCAAAGAGGTGGCTATCATGGACAAGATTTCTCAAATTCAAAACAGCAAAGAATGGAAAGAATTTAAAAATTACTGTACAAGTTATAACATTTTTGATCAATTAGGATTTTTTAGACTAGAAGATATACATACTAATATATTAAAATCATTTTTAATACAGAATAATCCATATGAATTAGGAACTTTTCCATTAAAAGAATTATTAAAATTATTGATAAGTAAAAACCCATCCAAAATAAAAATAACTATAGATGATTTGAATACATATGAAATACAAAATTTAAATGTAATAACACAAGTAGTTTTAGATGAAAAGAATAAACCAGACTTGCTTATAGACTTTTCTATCAACAACAAGAAATGCAAAATTATATTAGAAAACAAGTTCTTATCATATGAACATGATAACCAATGTCAAAGATACTATAATTATTACAAAAGTAAAAACGATAATAGCATTAATTATATATTCGTATTTTTATCATTAGAAAAAGAACCTAAATTTAAAGAAAGAGATAAATATATATGTATTAATTATCAAGAATTAATTACTTATATAATTGAGCCCTCTAATGATAAATGCAAAATTAAATCAAATAACATTATAAGCTTCGATTCATATTTATCTAGTTTTAACAAATTATTTGATTATATCGAATTATCAAGCGAAAATAATGAAAAGTTTATCATCCCACTAACAAAATATGGAAAAGAATTAACGCATAACTTAGAAAAAAAACATAAAGATTTCTTAATAGATATATTAAAAAATAATATGGAATTTTATAAAGATAACAAAGAACTACTTAAAATTTATTATTATTACCTTTATAAAAATACTGATGATAAAGAAATTAAAAAGTTAATAGAAAAAGAAATCCTTAAAGTAAAATGTACTTTCAATGGTATCAATTATAATTTTAAACAATGTTGTCTAAAAATAATAGAATATTTATTTAATAATAAAATTATAAAAAATAATAATGACTTAATAAAACTAAATAATTGTTTACTCAACAAAAACTATTTAATAGCAACCACAGATATAAAAAACATCAAACATAAAGAATGCTATACTAAGAATGATAAATTGATTGGTAAAATACTATTAAATAATATAGAACTTTACTATTATAATGATGGAATCAGATATGATGAACTTAAAGAATTCGTAAAAAATGTAAACAATGAATTTGACAATACATTAAAAGATATTGTAGAAATATATTAATGGAGGCAAACATGAAAATAAATAAAGAATACAATTTTGAAAATTTTAAATTAAACAAAGGTAATAAAAAAGCTTATTGTTTATCAAAGGATGTAGCAAAACAACCAGGCAAAAAGTTCACATCAATATTTATAAGTGGTAACAAAGAAGAAAGAACTCACCTATTAAATGCAATAGCAAACTCTATAATGGAAGAATTTAACTATAATATATGTTATTTAATAATGGATAATATTAATGAAATAAAAACAAATGCAGATGTACTAATAATAGATGAATTCGAGAACATAAAAGAAGAAAATAAATTAATAGAAATAATCAACTCATTTATAGAAAACAAAAAACAAGTAGTATTAGGAAGTAACAAGATACTGGACGATATAAATATTTCTGAAGAATTAAAAGATATCATACTATGGGGAATGGTAGTAAATATTGAAGATGACAATGATAATATCAACAATGAAAAATTGAAAGACTATGATTGGTTAAAAGAAAATGAGGAATAATAATGAATAATGAGTTTTTTGAAATAAAAGAAGATTTTGATAATATAGAAAATTTAATTAATAAACATGTCATTTATAATCGTTATATCGATGATAAATACTACTCTACTTTTCGTGGAAAATTATTAGATTTTAAAGATAATATCTTATATATTGATGTATTTAATGATGGAATGAAAGAAACAAAAGCTATGCGTGAAACACCATATAAAGAAGAAATTCCAGTAAGCAAAATAAAAAGCATTGAAGAATTCAAAAATTATTATAGTAGAGAATTCAACAACACTTATATTAGCAAAAATTGCAAAATCACAAATAAAAACAATAAATATATAATAGGAATAATCATAGGCTATGAATTAGGAAACTTAATAATAAACATTGATGGCAATCCTAATTATGAATATCCATTATATTTTGTTAAAGACATCGAAATTCTTAAATAATTGTTTGAGATTTATTAGTTATTATGTTATACTTTATAAGGAAGCAAACATAACTAATGCAAGAATGGCGAAATTGGTAGACGCAGCAGACTCAAAATCTGCCGGTAGTGATATCATGTGGGTTCGAGTCCCATTTCTTGCACCAACGAAATCAATGAAAGCCCTTAAAATCGGGACTTTTTTTATATCAATTTTCCAAAAAAGTGATACTTTTTCCATATTTCCCACCTATTCCATGGTAATTTTGCGGTAATTTAATTTCACATAAATATAATATATGTTATAATAATTAGCAAAGAAGGAAGATACTATGAAATTAAAAGAAAAATTGTTAAAAATTAAAGAAAACTTAACAAAATACACACCAGTAACAAGAGAATATGAATTTAATGCAACTTTAAAAGACCATCAAGTTAAAATCTATAATATCTATAGACTTCACTACATTAATTATCACAGAATTGGAGAAAACTTTAGTTCTTCAAGTGATAACATTGGTCTAATAGATATACCTTTTGAACCAATTATGTTTCCAAAAGGAATGTCTTATGAAGAAGGATTCAAAGTACTATCTTACCTAACTGATTTCATTGAAAAAAGAAGTGACATAGAACCTTGTTCATTAAAATCAGTAAGTACACTTGAAAATGCTTTAAATTTAGAAAGATTAGGCTTTGAAAGAATTAATGAAAGAGATGAAAGAAATATTACAGACTTATTCACAATTGATGGAAGAGTTCAATTATTTAAAGAAAGTGAACTCTATTCAAGATACTTTAATTGGTATAAAGAAGGTATCACTTTAGAAGAAGTAAAAGAAATATATAGCAAGCATAACATGGAATTTAGTGATATAAAATGGTTAGATGATGAAAATAAAAATCATTTAAAAATGCTATTAGAGAAAAAATAAGAAAGGACAAAAATGAAAAAATATCTAGGAATAATCAAAGAATATGAAGAACAAATGGGAGGAATAAATGTTAAACTCCTAACAAAAACATATAATACAAAAGAAGAATTTAGTGCATGGTTCTTTTTACACCCTAATTCAGAACATACAATTTTAGAAAACAACGAAGAATTAGATTCAATGTTTGAAATATTTAGAGACATGACACCTCTAACTGAAGAAGAAAAGGAAGAAATGTCAAAAGCAAAAGCACTATATAAAAGACTTATACAAGAATAAAAATATTGAAAGGAAATAATATGAATACTAAAGATTTAGAAAAGCTTAAAAGAGAAAGAGAAATATTAAAAGAAATAAATAGTTTTAATAAAAAGGTAGAAAAAAGTAAAAAGATAAAACTAGACATTAAAACAAAACTATTCCTACATCTAAATCGTAATACTATAGTCGGACACATACCAGTTGAAGAAGTAACAGAAAAAAGAAGAATGTATATAAGAGACATGAATAAAGAAGATGTATACATATTTAAAGATTATGCTGAATACATGAATTTCTTTAGAATGTACCTAGAAGATGTAAGTGAAGATGTTATCGATTTAGCTATTCTTACAAGAGGAAGCAAAGGTCAAATAATCGCATCAAAGACATTATGTGAACGCATCATTATTAAAAAGAGAATGAATGAATTTTATAGTTCAATTACAAAAGAAAAAATAAAAGAAATACACAATAAAGGAAAACTAACTCCTTTAGAAATGGTACAGTTATTAGAATCTCTTGATTTATGTGTTGAAGGAAATAAAACAGTGTTATGTAAAAACAGATGTTCATTCTTCGACGGAAACTGTCATGAATGTTTAATGGAAAGTGTATCACATAAACTAGAACATGACAGCCTAGATTTAAAGTTAGTAAATGAATTAGAAGAACAAAGACCTAACAAAGTCTTATCTCAAACTAAGTAGTAATTCAAACTACTTTTTTATGTATCTAAAAAACAAGACTCAATAAGAATCTTGTTTAACCTATCTTCCCTATTTATTAGAT
>CAKONA010000053.1 GCA_934096785.1 uncultured Bacilli bacterium
TCCAAGTCCACTAGCATCTATATGTTCTTCTGAATATTTAAGTATTTTAACATTTACTTCATCTATTATTTCTTTTAGCCAGATTACTGCTTCTTCTTTAGTACCGATACTTGATAGTTCAGCAAATCTTTTACCTAGTTCTGTTACTACTAGAGAGCTTGCAACTTCTCCAGCTTTATGTCCACCCATTCCATCTGCTACAACTAGTAAGTACTCATCTGACATATTTTTAATAATAGTTACTGAGTCTTCGTTGTGACTTCTTACTTTTCCTGGGTCTGTTTGATAACAAGTTTTCATTTTTCACCTTCTTTTATTTTAATGTAAATTTTTATTCATTCATTTCATTTGCTCTTAATTGTCCACAGGCTGCTGATAGATTGCCGCCCATTTCCTTTCTTATTGTTACATTTACATTATTTGATTTAAGTATATCATAAAAAGATTTTATTTTAAAGTCATTACTTCTTTTCATTGTAAAATTTGATGTCTCATTGTAAGGAATTAGGTTTACATACATGAGTTTTTCCTTTACAAGGTTTGCTAGTTCTTGTGCACACTTGTCACTATCATTTATACCAGCAAGCATTATGTATTCTATAGTAACTCTTCTATTTGTTTTTTCTATGTAGTAGTCTAATGCATCCATTACTTCTTCTATTTTGTATGCATGGTTTATCTTCATTATTTTGTCTCTTATTTCATTGTTTGGAGCATGTAAACTAACTGCCAAGTTTACACCTGTCTCTAAATCAGCAAATTCATATATTTTAGGTACAAGGCCACAAGTAGATATTGTTAAGTGTCTTTGTCCTATATTAATCATTTTATTATTAATTACTACACTTATGAATCTTTTAATATTATTAAAGTTATCAAATGGTTCTCCAATACCCATTACTACTATAGAGTCTATTCTTATGTTTTCATAGTTGCTTACTGTTATTACTTGGCCAACTAATTCTGAAAGTGTAAGGTCTCTTACTTTTTTAAGTCTTCCGCTTTCGCAAAAAGAACAACCCATATTACATCCTACTTGGCTTGATACACATAAGCTATAGCCATAGTCATGGTTCATAAGAACACATTCTACTCTATTATGATCAGATAATTCTAAAAGATATTTGTTTGCTAAAGGAGAATTTTCTACTTTTACTACTTTTAGATTATTAAAATTAATTTTTTCATTGCAAAACTCTATTAGTTTTTTACTAAGGTTTGTCATAGAATTAAAGTCATATACTTTTTTCTCATAAACCCATTCTATTATTTGAGTAGCATTGTATTTTTTAAATTCATTTTCTATTAGAAAACTCTCTAATTCTTCTTGTGTAAAATCATATATATTCATATCATTCTCCTTAATATCCTAGTTTCTTTATTAAATCTTTGATTTCATTTTTATCTTCTTTATTTGCACTTATATAAATAAGTGTATTATCTATTCTAGATGTGTACATGTACATAAGTGATGTGGTTAATTCGTATATTTCATAGTTTTTACCACTTTCTTTATTTTCAGTTACTTCAGTGTCTTTGTTTGCTTCAAATTCTTCTTTTTCTGACATAAATAGTTCATGTGCTTTGGTACTATTTTCTAAGATATAGAAGTCTATTGTGTAACTTCCATTTGTGATGTATGCTCCACTTTAAAGGCCATCAATGATTGTGTCAATTGTGCCTTTTTCGTAAGTGTTTACAGTGTATGTGTTAGTGTCAAATGATGAAGTGAATTCATCAGTAGTAATTGGCTTTTTAGTACATGCTGTTAAAAATACTAATGAAATAATAAGTATAGATATTTTCTTTTTCATAGATTTCCTCCTTCAAAATTATATAACTTTTTACATAATGGATAGTTTCTTGTTCCTTCATGTATTTTTAGCTCATCTAAGTTTTCGTAGATGTTTAGTACTCTAAATCCATTTTTTCTTAATGTTTCATGATCAAATTCTTTAAATGCTGGACATGGTAATATAGTTCCATCGTATTTTATAACAAGTTTACTTAATCCTGCTGTACATTTGTGTTCAGTGTTTCCATTAAGAGGTATACCTATTCTTATATTACCATTAAATTCTTCTTTTGACTTCTCGAGTATTCTTTTAAATTCTTCATAGTCCTCTTTTGTCATTTTAAGTAGTTCTTCGTTTGTTTTACCTCTTCCTTGAGGAACAAAGTTTAATAGACTTAAATTCTTTACTCCAGCTATGTTAAGTAGTTCTATTATTTCAGGAAGGCTTTTATAGTTAAGTTTCATTGGTACAAAGTGAATATCTGTCTCTAAACCTGATAAAGATGCTCTAATTATAGAAGTAGATGCTTCACAGAAGTTATTTTTTCCCATTAATAATTTATATTCATGAGGACAATTTCCTTGAAAATCAAATACAATTTTATCTAGACCTATTCTTTTTAATTCATTCATTTCTTCTTTAGAAATACTTGTAAATGCTTTCTTACTTATCATTTCCTTTAAGTAACAGTCTGGTAAATATGATATTTCTTCATTAGAAACATTGTTCTTTTTAACTCCGCTTGTAAATAAGACTACTCTTATGTTTTTACTTTTAGCGTACTTTATCATTTTAAATAAATCAGGATTTAAGAATGGTTCTCCTCCTGAAATTGATAACTCTTCTATACCACCTTCATCTATTAGATGGTCTATTACCATTTTAAATGTATCAAATGTTATTATATTGTTTTTATTAATGTTTGCACATGATGAACAAAAGATACATTCATTAGGACATTTCTGTATTATTTCAAAGCATAGGTCTTTTATCATGTTATTCTCCCCAGGAATATTATAGCAATTTTTAGTCAAAAGAAAAAGTACTTTCGTACTTATTCTAAGATAGCTTTTATTCTTCTAACACCTGCTGAAGATGCTTCTTCTTTTACTATTTTGAAGTGTCCAAGTTCACTTGTATTTTTAACGTGTGGACCTCCACAAAGTTCTTTTGAAATATTATCTCCGATTGTGTAAACTGTTACGATGTCAGGATATTTTTCTATGAACATACATTCTGCTCCTGATTTAACAGCATCTTCTTTTTTCATTTCTTCTACTGTTACTGGAAGACTTTCGCTAATCCATTTGTTTACTAACTCTTCAGTCTTTTGTTTTTCTTCATCTGTTAGTTTATGATCACAACTAAAGTCAAATCTCATTCTTTCGTCTGTGATATTACTTCCTTTTTGATGTACATTTGGTCCTACTACTACTTTTAAAGCCGCATTTAAAAGGTGTGTTGCTGTATGGTATTTTGTTTCCATTTCACTGTTACCGCTAAGTCCACCTTTGAATTGACCAGCAGATGCAGTTCTTGATAATTCTTGATGTGCTTTAAATTTTGTTTTGAATCCTTCTTCATCAACTTTAAGCCCTCTTTCATGAGCAAGTTCAACTGTTAATTCAATTGGAAATCCATAGGTATCATATAATCTAAATGCAGTAGTTGCATCTATATCTTTATTATCTCTTGTTACTTTTTCAAATTCTCTAAGACCTTTTTCAAGAGTTCTGTTGAATTTTTCTTTTTCGTTCTTTAACACTTCAAGAACAACATTCTTATTATCAGTAAGTTCTTTATAATATTTTTCATATTTTGAGATATAAAGTGATGCGATTTGTTGTTCCCAATCAGAAGAAATATCTATTCCTAATTTCTTAGCATGTCTAATAGCACGTCTAATTAATCTTCTTAAGATGTATCCTTGACCTACATTACTTGGTTTAACACCAGCATAGTCAGCGCTTATGAATACACTTGTTCTTAAGTGATCAGCGATAATTCTCATACTTTTTTCATTACCTTCATATGGAAGATTACTTATTTTACTAATTAGTTCTATTACATCTTTAAATATGCTTGATAGGTAGTTATCATTTACTCCTTCTAGAACTGATGTAATTCTTTCAAGTCCCATACCAGTGTCTACATTCTTTTTAGGTAGTTCTGTTATAATACCATCAGCACTCTTGTTATATTGCATGAATACATCATTCCATATTTCTACCCATCTTTCATCTTCAGTATCAAATACTTCAGGAATTGGTTCATTACTTCTCCAGTAGAACATTTCTGAGTCTGGGCCACATGGACCTGATTCTCCTGCTATCCAGAAGTTATCATCTACTGTTTTAGCAATTCTTTCTTTCTTAATACCAAGACTTAACCATTTGTTATAAGAAGTTTCATCAAATGGAATGTTATCACTTCCTGCGTATACTGTTACTGCTAGTCTTTCTACTGGAATATTTAGAACTTCTGTTAAGAATTCAAAACTCCATTCGATAGCTTCATCTTTGAAATAGTCTCCTAGTGACCAGTTACCTAACATTTCAAAGAATGTATGGTGATAAGTGTCTCCAATATTATCTAAGTCGTTTGTTCTAATACATTTTTGATAGTCACATAGTCTAGTTCCATATGGATGAGTTTGTCCCATTAGATATGGAATAAGTGGTTGCATACCAGCTGTATTAAATAAAACACTTGGATCGTTTTCAGGTACTACTGGGGCACTTGGTATTTGTTTGTGTCCTTTGCTTACAAAAAAGTCAATGTACAAATCTTTAATATTCATATTTTTCCCTCCTAAATAAAAAAGAATGGTACACAAGGAGTCATATAGACGGTACCATCCTTTAATTAACTTAATTAATGTAACGTATTTCCACGTGAGTGATTAGCTCATAAGAGAAAGTAGCTTCATTTATATTTATCTTACTAGTTTACACCAACCACTAGTTCTCTTCGAAGTAAATATAGATTACTCGTCTTTCAATGTAATTGATTTTATCAAAATATGTGAGAGATTGCAAGTATTTGTAAGAAAAAAACTGAAATTAATCAGTTTATTAGTTTGTTTTTCGCGTGAAATAGCCTGGTGTACTTGCTGTATCAATGCGAGCGTATGTTTTATCTCTATATGAATCATTATATGTTGTACCATTTCCGCCTTTTAATTTTGTGTCTACACTAAACATGTTTGAACTTTCCGTTACATTTGAAACATCAAATTTTGTACTTACATAAATAGTTTCTAAGTTCTCCATACCACTAAACATACCGAACATATTTGTTACTTTACTTGTGTCAAAACTACTCAAATCTAATGATATTACTTTCATACCTGTAAACATAAATTGCATATCAGTAACATTGCTTGTATCGAAATTACTTATATCAATTTCTTTAAATTCAGATTGAGCGAACATATTATTCATTTCAGTCACTTTGCTTGTATCAAAATTCTCTAATCCTTTTATTTCAGTTGCTTTGGTTCTCCAAAACATACAATTCATAGTTGTAACATTACTTGTATCAAAACTACTTAAATCTAACGAACTTGCTTGACTTTCATAAAACATGTAATCCATTGATGATATTTTACTTGTATTAAAGTTTTCTAAACCTTTTATTTCAGTAGCAGCACTTTCTTGAAACATATTACTCATATCAGTAACATTGCTTGTATCAAAATTACTTACATCTAATGATTTTGCTTTACTTCTAGAAAACATAAAACTCATACTAACAACTGGTTTATCATTTATATATGTACATGGTGCTTCCGTTACTGGAGCAGTACTTTCTTTATCAGTTAACATCACTCCCCAGCCATCTGTATTTATATTGGTCCATACAATATTATGGTTGCTATCATAATTTTGTTCTTGCATATATCTATATGTATAAGGGGCTTTTACGAATTCTGCTCCTTGAGTAAGTTCTCCATCATATGTACAATAAACAGGTTGTGGTGAAGTATCTTTGTATTCATCTACTCCTAGAACTCCTGTGAAGTTTTTTCCTTGGTTATAGTTTTGGTCTTTACTTAGTTCTTTGAAAGTTACTGTTATAGTATAACGATGTGAGTATCCACTAGGAATATCCACTCCTTTTAATACCATATTCTTTGTAATTGGTGTTTCATCAAGCCCTTCACAATTTTCTTCAACATCACCATTTGCTTTTAATCTTTCACAAGTTGCTGACATTACCATTTCATCATTTGTTATTTCATTCTTTAATACTTGCCATACTAAGTTATAACTTGTCTCTAATGTACCAGTATTTTTTACAGTGATAGTCTTTGTAGCTGTAGCTCCTGGTCTTGCATTTACTAGCTTTATTTCTGTGCCATCAGTATAAGTTAGTTCTAATGTACCAGTGCTTACTACTTGGTCTTTTACATTTTCTTGATTAACAGTAGCACTAAACCATGCATAAGTTGCTGTTGCTACAAGTGTTAGTCCTACTAATACACCTAGAGCTGTTAATAATAATTTTTTATTCATTTTTCTATTTTCCTTATAACAAGAGTATAACATAATAAGATGAAAATAGATAGTTCTTTTTGAAAATGTTTCAAAAGAAAAGACATCATTTGATGTCTTATTGATTTAGGCTCTATGATTATCATCAGTAACCATGAAACTTGATAGTGAGTACGCAAGTAATATACATAGTGCTAACACTATTGAAATAACGCCTATATATCTTTTAGTAAAATCCATTATCTTTTTCATTTAATTGCTCCTTTTTTATATTCTTTCTTTATGTTAAAGTTAACATTTAATTGTATAAAGTGCAACTACATCTTAGGATAGTTTACTAATAAAGCGTTTAAAATACTACTTATACATAATTTTAAAGTTCACTATATTTCAAGTGAACTTTACTACTTATTAATTTGTTTTTAATGTGAAGTATCCTGGATTTGCTGTTCCTCCATCTATATGAGCATATGTTTTATCAATCTTTGAACTATCAAATGTTGTACCAGCACTACCAACTAGACTAGTTGCTCCTGTAAACATTTGATACCCATCTGTAACTTTAGTGGTTACAAATTTATTACTTACATATATTGTTTTTAGGCTACTTGAATTATAGAACATGTAACCCATGACAGTTACATTACTTGTATCAAAACTACTTAAATCTAGTGAAGCAGCATCACACAATTGAAACATACCATACATATTTGTCACGTTGCTTGTATCAAAACTACTTACATCTATTTTTGCTATTTTAGTATTTGCAAACATTGACTGCATACTAGTTGCACTGCTTGTATCCCACTTACTTAAATCTAATGAATCCATACTAACAGCATTAAACATATCCCACATATTTGTAACACTACTCGTGTCCAAATTCTCAATTCCTATTATTTCAGTTGCAGATGCTTCTTTAAACATTTTTGCTACAC